>NZ_JBKFBD010000011.1:0-123825 GCF_053345975.1 Microbacterium sp. C23T
CCCCCCCGCCCCCCGCCCCCCCCCCCCCCCGCCCCCCCCCCCCCCCGGCGCGGGGCCCCGGCTCGACCACGTCCGGCGGCGCGGGCGCCCTCGGCGGCGAGACCTTCCTGCTCCCGTCCCTGTTGCGTGCCGCAACGGTGCGCGTGAACAGCCACATCCTGTCGGGCGGCGACGTGGTGCTCCACGCCGGGCGCGGCCCCCCGGCGTCCGACGGACCCGTCTCCCTCCGCGTCGACGTCGACGCCGCCATCACCCTCCTCGACCCCACCGCCTCCCTCGAGATCTCGCCCTCCGCGCAGACGCCGGCGATCACGCCGCCTGCCGGGGCCATCCTCGTCTCCGCCGCCGCAGGCGGCACCGTCACCCTCGGTCGCGCCACCCTCTCGTTCGCCGCAGGCGCACTGCCCGCCGACGCCTGGGTCACGATCACCGCGCGGGATGCTGCGGTCCCCGGCATCCTCACCCGCTCCGCCGTCTTCGACCTCCGGGCATACGACGCCCGGACCGGCACCCTGATCTCGACCTTCCTGATCGATCCGGTGCTGACCATCGCCGTCGCGAGCACGATCGGCCAGCCGCGCATCTGGTACGTCGCACCGGACGGCTCGGTCCAGGCGATCGCGACCACCGCGGATGCCGCAGCCGGCACTCTGACCGCCGCGCTCCCCCACTTCTCGGACTACGTCGCAGGCTCCCCGCTGGCCGGCATCGTCGGCATCATCGTGCAGCAGCTCGAGGCGTACGTCGCGAGCCACCCGTACGACCAGGACCTCGACGACATCGTGCTCGGCGACGCACTTTCGCTGACCGGCATCCACCTGTCCATCTCGCTGAGCGGGCTCACCTCGCCGTACACGGGGACCGCGAGCTTCACCGCGACGCTCCGGCTCGACCTCGCCGTCGGCGCTCTGCGCATCCAGGCGAGCGCCGCGGTCAGCGCGACGTACACGCTCGCGGCCGCGACGACGCTCGACGCCGGAAGCCTGCTGATCACCCTGGGCCCGGCCACACCGGACACGTCGTTCGGCATCTCGGTGTCGGCGGGCGGCACCGACATCGCGGCGCTGGCCGTGACGTCGGCCACGCTCAGCCAGGACGGCTCCGACCTTACGATCACGGCAACCGGGGTCTCCGCCGCCTTCGGCGACGCGGTCAAGATCACCGGCGGGACGCTGCGCCTGGTCTCCCGCGACGACACCGGCGACGTCGACTTCACGCTCACCGGCGGCACCGTGAGCTTCAGCGCCGGCGGCTCGGGTCTGACCGTGTCGAACGCGACGTTGAGCTACAGCGGCGCCGACGGCCTCGCGCTGGCTGGCGACGTCGAGCTCGACATCGCCGACACCACGCTCAGCGGCAGGGTGCGCATCACGCATGCGGCGGGCGTCACGACGCTCATCGTCAGTGAGCTCCGTGCGACGCTCGCCTCGGGCAGCGCGCAGACCCTCGACCTCGCCGACGGCGGCGGCACCCTCGTGCTCGCTCCCGCCGGCGTCAGCGGCGTGCTCACCGCGACGGTCGTCGCGACGGGCTTCGTGACCGCCACACTCGCGGGCCGCGTCGAGATCGACACGGCCGCCGGCACCACGGCGGTCGCGATCGCGGCCCGGAACCTCGGCATCGACCTCGGCGGCGGGCTCGCGCTGTCGGGCGCGGTCGTCGGGCTGTACGTCGAGTCATCGGCCACCGGAACCACGATGGCGCTCGACGCGAGCGGCACGGTGTCCCTCACCGGCTGGACGGACGTCGCGGTCAGCGGCCTCTTCCGCGCGCGGGTGAACGGGTTCACCGGCGCGGTCGACGAGGTCGTCGCGCTCGGCGACGGCACCGGTGAGGTCGCGATCGTGTTCGCCGTGGCCGAAGGCGACTCCTACAGCGGGACCGGCCTCACGATCACGGTGCTGGGCCAGGCGATGACGGGCGACCTGCAGTTCGCCACCACGGCCGATGGATTCACCGTGACTGTCGCGAATCTGTCGCTCGCCTTCGGCGCCGGCGCGGCCTCCGCCCGCTTCGAGAACGGCGCCGGCACCCTCACCCTCGACGGAGGCGAGGCCACCGCCACGCTGACCGGCGACCTGCGGATCGCGGTGCCCGGTCTCGCCCTCGACACGTCGCTCGACCTCGACCTCAGCACGGCCGCCGCGGATCGCCACGTGCGCGTGAGCGGAACGGGCGTCATCCTGACGCTGGCCGGACAGCAGATCACCTTCGACGAGTTCACGGTGGAGCGCGCTGTCGTCGGCGGCGCGACCCAGACGCGGATCACCGTCGCGGGCGGCGCCTTCGCGATCACGTCGGGCACGACCGACCTCCTCGCCCTCTCGGACATCACCGGATCCCTGACGATCGCGCCGACGGGCGTCGCCGGGCGGCTGAGCGCGGGCATCACGTCCGAGGTCACCGGCTTCTCGTTCGCATCGCTGGTGGGCGTCGCGGTGAACACCGGATCCGCCGCCGTCGGCGATCTGCCCGCCGGACCGTATCTGCGCATCGAGGCCACGGGCACGGTGGTCACGGTCGCGGGTCAGGAGCTCACCGCCGACCTCACGTTCGAACGCGGCGTCGACGCCGCCGGCACGGTGATCATGCGCGCCGGGGTGGCGAACGGCCGACTGGTGTTCTCCGCGGGCGGCACGCCCGTCGTCACGCTGACGAAGGGCGCAGGGGCGCTCGTGATCTCGGCTGCCGGCGTCGCCGCCTCGTTCACCGGAGTCGTCGCGGTCGCCCTGCCGGGCGTCTCGTTCACGGGCGCCCTGGCCGTGCGGCTGAACACGACCGGTGCGGACGTCGACACCACCGTCACCGTGGGCGCGACGGACGTCGCGCTGGTCCTCCCGGCCGGAGGCGCGAGCTACCTCCAGCTGGCGGGCACCGACGTCGTGCTCACCATCGCCGGGCAGCGCCTCACCGGCTCCGTCTCGGTGGAGCGCACCGGTGGCGTGACGACGATCGGCATCACCGACGGCAGCCTCGCCTTCGGCGACGGGATCCTGACGGTCACCGGTGTGACGGCGACGCTCGGCGTCGGCGCCGGCGGCGTCTGGGGCTCTTTCACCGGTACACCGGCCCTCGTCCTTCCCGGCGTGGGCATCAGCGCCGGCTCGCTCACCGTGGAGTTCAACACGGACACCGCGGCACACAGCGCGATCGCGCCCGGTGCGTTCCGAGTCGGAGCCTCCTCCCTCGTGGTCACCGTCGCGGGGGTGTCGATCACCGGCACCGTCTGGTTCGAGCGGACCGTCACGTCGGGGTCGGCCTCTTACCGGGTCGCGGTGACCGGCGGCACGGCGAGCCTCGGTTCGTTCGTCTCGGTCTCGGCCATCACGGGGGCGTTCGTGATCACCCCCGCCGGCGTCGCCGGCAGCATCTCGGCGACCGCGAACCTGAGCGTGCCCGAGTTCCTCTCCGTGACGGGAACGACGGTGAGCGTCGCGGTGAACACGACGCCGGGGCCGCTCGACGCGGGAAGCGGCGTCCTGCCGGCAGGACCGTATCTTCGCGTCGAGGTGTCGGGGCTCACCGCGGAGATCCTGGGGGCGGGCACGATCGAGGGCTCGTTCGCCTTCACCCGATCGACCGCGCCGGGTGGGGTGCCGGAGACGATCGTCGCGATGACGGGAGTCGCCGTGACGCTCGACGGCGACTCCGACCCTTCGCTCTTCGACGGGTCGGGTGCGCTGATCCTCCGCGCCGACGGTGTCGCGGGCTTCCTGTCGGGGTCGGCGTCGCTCGGCGGCGGCGGGGTGTCGGTGGACGGCACCGTGCTGCTGCAGATCAACACCACGGCGGTCGCCATCGACACGGTTCTGCGCGTCGGCGGCTCGGACCTGGTCTTCAAGCTCCCGGCGCCGGCGAGCGGCGACATCATCTTCAGCCTGACCGCGTCGGACCTCACCCTGACGATCGGCGATTTCGTCACCATCGAGGGCAACCTCACCTTCAGCGACACGGTCATCGGCGGCGTGCCGGTGCGCGTGGTCGCAGCATCCGGTCTCACGATCTTCCTCGGGCGAGGCCCGGCGTTCCTCGAATCCGGGGCGCTCAACCCTCTCGCAATGGGAGTGCTCCTCACCGACGCCACGATCGGCCTCGTCGAAATGGGCGGAGGCCACGCGTTCGTCGCGACGGGCACGGTCAGCATCATCGGCGTGCCCGGCGTCACCATCACGGGCACGACCAGCGTGCGCGTCAACGACACCGGCCTGGCGGTCACCCAGACCATCGAGATCCCCGGCAGCACCGCGCCGGGAGTGCTGGTCGATTTCGCCACGGATGCTGCGATCACCGAGTTCGTCGTCAGCGGAGCGACGCTCGCCTTCGGCGGGCAATCGCTGAGCGGCACGTTCTCGTTCGGCCGTGACGGCACCGATCTCACCCTCTCGGTCAGCGACGGGGCGATCGCCCTCGGGGATGCCGTCGCCGTCACCGGTATCCAGGGCGACCTCGTCGTGCGCTCCGGCGGCGTGGCGGGCACCCTGAGCGCCACGATCACGATCGCCGCGCTCGGCGTGAACGCCGTGCTCGCCGAGCTCGCGATCAACACGTCGGCGGCCGCCGTGACCGTGGGCGCCGCGGCGCTCCCCGCCGGTCCGTACCTGAGGGTCGCGCTCACCGGCCTCGACCTCGCCGTGCTCGGTCAGACGATCCGCGCCGACATCGCCGTCGAAAGGGTGACGGCCGGCGGCGTCGCCACCACGGTCGTCGGGCTCACGAACGTCGCGCTCTTCCTCGGCGACGACGGCGGTACCCCTGGTGACACCGGCACCGCTCTCGACGACGACCTGGGCGTGCGGCTGAGCGCGGGATCCGGCATCCTCGTGCTCACGGCGGCAGGCTTCGCCGGACGCATCGACGGCACGATCTCGGTGCGCCTCGGCGCCGACGCGAGCCTCGAGGGCGAGCTCTCCCTCGTGCTCAACACCACCGGAGCGCGCGTGCAGGCGGCGGTGGTCGTCGGAACCACGGCCCACGCGCTCGACGTCGCCGCCGGTCCGTACCTCCGCTTCGAGGGAGCAGGCCTCACGCTCGAGGTGCTCGGCCAGTCGCTCACCGCGAACATCGCGATCGAGCGGGTCACGCCGCTCGGCGTGGGGGGTGCGCCGGACACCACGAAGACCCTCTTGCGGGTCGCCGCCACGGACGTCGAGCTGCGGCTCGCCGGCGGCGCCCTCGTGCTGTCGCGCGGAGCCGCGCTGATCCTGCTGTCGTCCGCCGGCGCCTCCTCGACCTTCGCCGGCCGCATCACCGGCGACCTGGCCCTCGACGTCCCCGGCGTCGCCTTCTCGGCCGGACTGGCCGTCGAGTTCAACACCGGAACGGATGCCGTCGACCAGACGTTCCTCGTCCGCGGTCAGACCCTGACGCTCGCCCTCCCGGCGGGCGGCGCGACCGGTTACGTGCGGGTCGCCGGCACGGCGGTCGCGGTCACGATCGCCGGGCAGACGCTGACCACCGACATCGAGGTCGTCGACGACGGCGGCACACTGACCCTCACCCTTCGCAACACGCGGATCGTGCTCGGCGGAGCGGCCCCGCTGCTCACGGTGAGCCAGCCGGCATCCGGCACCGGCTCCACGGCGACGATCGTGCTGGCACCCGAGGGGGCATACGGCGCGATCACCGTCGCCGTCGCGTTCGGGGTCTCCGACATCGCGGTGACGGGCACCATCACCGTCGCCTTCAACACGACCGGCACGGCGCAGACCGTCGCCGGGTGGTCGGAAGCCCTCCCCGGCGGCCTGATTCGCGTCGGCGGCGAGAACCTCACCATCATCGTTCTCGGCCAGTCGCTCAGCGCCGACGTGACCTTCGAGCAGGTGGCCGGCGCGACCGGCACGGTGGTGCGGGTCGGCGTCGCGAACGTCGCCCTCGCCCTCGGCCCGCTCACGGTGAGCGACGGCTCGGGGCTCTTCGTCGTCACCCCGAACGGTGTGGCCGGCTCGCTCTCGCTCACGGTCGGCGTGTCGGGCTCGGCCTTCTCCCTCGATGGCTCCTTCGAGCTGCAGGTGAACACGACCTCGCTCGCGGTGAACGACACGCTCCAGGTCGGCGCCGGCACCGTGACCATCGACGTCCCCGCGGGGCCGTACCTGCGCATCGCCGGTACGGGGGTCGTCCTGACGGTGCTGGATCAGCGGATCCGCGCGGATGCCGCGTTCGAACGCGCGACCTCCTACGGCGCCGACGGCGTCGCGGGCGGCACCGACGACTCTGTGGTCACCCGCATCGCGCTCACGAACGTCTCGGTCTCGATCGGGGCGGGTTCCGCGGCGCTGTCGCTCACGGGTGGCGAGGCGCTCTTCGTGCTGCCGTCGACCGGCGGACTCGCGGGCCGCGTCACGGGCACGGCCGCGCTGACCGGTGTGCCCGGCGTCAGCATCGCCGCGACGCTGACGATCGAGATCAACACCACCTCCGGGGAGGTCGACGAGACCGTCCGGGTGGGTACGGGCACCGTGTCGGTGAACCTCCCCGCGGGCGGATCGGGCGGGTATCTGCGGGTCGTGGGCGACGACGTCGCGATCGTCATCGCGGGCCAGTCCCTCGCCGGGGACATCGAGGTCGTCACACAGGGCACCGCGCTCACGCTGACGGTGTCGAGCGGCGTCATCGTGTTCGGCACCCCGACATCGCCCCTCGTGCGCGTCACGGGCATCCAGGGGTCCTTCCGGATCACGGCCGCCGGCATGGCGGGCTCGCTGGCGGCCACGCTGGAAGTCACGGTGCCCGGGCTGGCGGTGAGCGGCGACGTCGCGGTGCAGGTCAACTCCGGCCTCGCCGCGGTGACGCTCGACCCGGGTGGACCCGCGGAGGTCGTCGTGCAGCCGGGCCTCAAGATCGAGGTGACCGGCGCGAGCATCACGGTCGCGGGCCAGTCGCTCGGCGCCGCCCGCGTGCTCATCAGCCGCACCCCGACCGGCGAGGTCGCCTTCGCGGTGACCGACCTCACGCTGCAGCTCGGGACGTTCGTGAACGTCACCGCGGCGCACCACTGGTCGGGGGCCCTGATCGTGACGCCCGGCGGTGTCGCTGCCGGCTTCTCCGGCAGCGTGACCGGGATCTTCTCGCTCCCCGCGGGTCTCACACTCGGCGGCGACATCGCGTTCGCGATCAACACGTCGACCGCGGCGGTGCGCCGCACCGACCTGGGCATCGACGTCCCCGCCGGCCCCTTCCTGCACTTCTCCGTCACCGGCGGCGTGCTGGGCGTCGCGGGCGGCCCGTCGTTCTCGGGGAACTTCCTCCTCAGCCGTACCGCGACCGGTATCACGACGATCGCGTTCAGCGACGTCTCGGTCGCCCTGACGCCCGAAGGCGGCGACGGGCTCGAGATCGTCGACGGTCGCGGCGCGTTCCTGTTGACCACCGGCGGCATCGTCGGCACGTTCTCCGGCGCCATTGCAGCCGCAGCGGGCGGGCTCGAAGCCGAGGCCACCGTCGCTGTCCGGTACAACGGCACCACGCAGCCGCTCAACCAGACGATCACGGTCGGTGGAGTGGACGTGCCGCTGGTCTTCGCGGCCGACGAGATCGCCGACGCCGGAGGCGCCTTCATCGCCCTGGCGGTGTCGGGCTCGATCAAGCTCGGCGACTTCGTCGAGATCATCGGCAGCGTCGACTTCAGCGGCGCCGAGCTCGCGGTGTCCGACCTCACGGTCTTCGTCGGGCAAGGTCCCGGATTCGTCGAGGACGACGCACGCAACCCCTTCGCCGTCGGCCTCTACCTGACCGGCGTCAACGGCTTCGTCAAGGGCACCACCGGCAGCCGCGTCGTCGCGATCTCGGGAACGGTCGAGCTCGTGGGCATCCCGGGCGTCACGCTCGCGGGCACGGCGTGGATCTCCTACAACGAGACCACCACCGAGCAGGTGCTCGGCACGGGAGACGATGCCGTCACCGTGGCGGAGGGCGCAGCCGGAGCACCGCATCTGCTCGTGGTCGGCGACCTCACCCTCGCGGTCGCCGGGCAGGAGCTCACCGGCACGTTCGCCTTCGAGACGCTCGCCGGGGGCGGGCTGCGCGTGCGTTTCGGGGCCGACGCCCGCGACGGCGGGTCGCCCCTCACCCTCAGTCTCGGAGACGGCGTCGCTATCGCCACCGTCGCCGCCGGGACGCTCGAACTCACACCGCAGGGCCTCGCGACGGTCCTGGTCGCGAATCTGACGCTCAACGCGGGCGACGAGGTCGAACTGACGGGCGACATCGGCCTGCAGCTCAACACCTCGACGGCGGCCCGCACCGTCGGCGGAGTGGTGCTGCCCGCGAGTTCGCTGCGGGTTCAGGTGGGCACCCTCGCCGCGCCGGCGGCCCTCACCATCGCCGGACAGACCCTGTCCGGAGTCTTCGTCTTCTCGCAGGTGCGCGGGCCGGTGCTGCCGAGCGCTCCCCCGGGCACTCCGGCACCCAGCACGACCGTGATCATCGCGTCGGCGCTGACGCTGTCGCTCGGCACCACGACTGCGGGCGTTCGGCTCACCGACGGCTCCGCCGTATTCCTCATGCGGGACTCGGGGCTCGCCGGACGCATCACCGGCACGGTCCGATTCCTGGTCCCCGGCGACGCCGTGCGGTTCAGCGGCACGTTCACCGTCGCGGTCAACTCCGGCCCTGCGGTGGACGAGAGCTTCCAGGTCGACGGAACCACCGTCGCGCTCGACCTGCTCGCAGGCCCCTTCCTCCGCGTCGAGGGCACCGATGTGGCGATCGTCGTCGCGGGGCAGCGGCTCTCCGGCGACTTCACGTTCACCCAGTCCGGAAGCGGCCCGTCGGCCACCACGGTGATCAGCATCGCGGATGCGAGCGCCGGCTTCGGCGACGGCACCACGGACTTCGTGTCGCTCACCGGAGGCGAGGGTGAGTTCGTCCTCAGCGCCACCGGCGTCGCCGGCACCGTGAGCGGAACCCTCGCGGTGACGCTGCCGGGGATCCTCGTGAGCGGCGACTTCGCGGTGGTGCTCGACACGACCGATCCGGCGGCGAGTTCGATCTCCGTGGCCGGCGAGAACATCACCATCGACATCGGCGGATTCCTGCTCACCGAGGGTGAGGTCGGCTTCTCGCAGCGCACCGTCGGCGGCGTCAGGATCGTCGACATCTCGATCGCCGCGGTCGCCGACTTCGGAGCGCCGATCGGAGAGCTCTCGCTGACGGGAGCGCTGCAGATCGGCGCGACCGGGCTCGCCGGCATCCTGACCATCGAAGGTGCGAGCATCTCTCTCGGCGGCGGCGTCACGGTCGCGGCGTCCGCGCTGCGGTTCGAGATCAACCGGTCGACCCAGGCGATCGTGCTCGCCGATCCCTCGCACACGCGACTGGAGGCCGGGCCGTACCTGCGGATCGCCGGCGAAGGCATCGCGGTCGTGATCGGCGACGTGACCCTCACCGCGAACCTGCTGTTCCAGCAGGCGACGTCGAGCGGCGGGTCGGCGCGCACCGTCATCGCCGTGGCCGGAGGCGAAGTGCGGCTGGGATCCGATGCGCCGATCCTCACCGGCGTCGAGGGGATCATCGTCCTGACGCCCGCCGGCATGGCGATGCGTCTGGGCGGGACGCTCGACCTCGGCGCACTGCTGCCGTCCGGGGTGACGATCGCCGGCTCGTTCGCGCTGGCGATGAATCAGTCGGCCACCCCGGTCACCGAGTCCGTGACCGTCGGCGGACGCACGGTCGCGCTCGATCTGCCCGGCAACCTCGCCGTCCGCGTGAGCGGCACGGGCGTCGTCCTCGCGATCGCCGGCCAGTCGCTCACCGGCGACTTCGCGTTCGAGCGCTCCGGGACCACGACCACGATCGTGCTCGCGAACGTCGGCCTGCGGATCGGCGACGGCGGGACGGACATCCTGACGCTTGCGGCTGGCGCGGGCACGCTCGAGCTCGGCGCGACAGGGATGTTCGGCTCCGTGTCGGGCACCGTCGCGCTCACCGTGCCCGGCGTGACCGCCTCCTCCGCGATGACCCTCTCGATCGACACGCGACCGGCAACCAAGGCCTTCGCCCTCTCGGTGAACGACCTCGCCCTCGATCTCGCCGGCCAGACGCTCACGGGCGACTTCACCTTCGAGCAGGCGGGCGTCGGCGCCTCCCGCGTCGTCAAGGTCACCGCATCCGACGTCCGGCTCTTCCTGGGCGACCCGAAGGGCGCCGGTGACGCCGATGACGTCGGGCTGCGCCTGACCGGCGGGACCGGCGCGTTCCTGCTGACCTCCGCCGGCATGGCGGTCGACGTCTCGGCGAACATCGCCCTCGTCGGCCTCGACGCCATCCCGTTCTCGCTCGGCACCGGACTCGCGATCCGGCTGCAGATCAACACCGCGCCCACCGCCGTCAAGACGACGCTCGGCGCACTGAGCCTCGACCTTCCGGCCGGCCGATTCGTACGCGTCGAGGTGACCGGCGGGGTCACGGTGTTCGGCCAGTCACTGTCGGGCACCTTCCTGTTCGAGCAGGTGCGCGGCGGCGGAGCCGACGGGCGCGCGGGCACGTCCGACGACGTGAACATCCTGCGCATCGCGGCGACGAATGTGGCGTTGTTCGTGGGCGACGACGGCGGAACCCCCGGCGACTCCCCTGCCGACGTCGCAGACGACATCGGCATGCGGCTCACGGGCGGCACGGCTCTCGTGCTCGTGACGAGCGCCGGCATCGGCGCGTCGATCTCCGCGACGGCGTCGATCCGCCTCGGCCCCGGCATCCAGGCCACCGCGAAGGTGGGCGTGCAGATCAGCGACATGCGCCGGACCGTCGGCACCAAGATCGTCCCCGTCGCGGTCGACGAGGAGTTCGTCGTGGGCGGTCAGACGCTCACGCTCGAGCTTCCGGCCGGTCCGTACTTCAGGGTCGGGGTGACCGCGCTCACGCTGACGATCGCCGGTCAGCAGCTCACGGCCGACATCTCGTTCGAGAAGTCCACGGCGATCGGTCCGGACGGCAGCGTGGGCACGCCCGACGACGTGACCACTCAGAAGATCCGCTTCGCCCACGTGTCGCTGCGCCTCGGGACGCCCGATCGCGACGTCGTCGTCGTGCGCGACGGCTCCGGCGCCTTCGACATCGTCGGCAAGAGCGGGACGGTCGCCGGCGGCATCGCGGGGCGCATCCAGGCGACGGTGGAGCTGTTCATCCCCGGCGTGTCGTTCTCCGGAGCGCTCGAGGTCCAGATCAACACGCTCCTCAACCCGTACCCGGTCGACGGCGCGACGATCGCCTCGGGGCTCAAGGTCGCGGGGCTCGACATCTCCCTCGAGGTGATGGGGCAGCGCCTCACGGGCGACTTCGCGTTCGCGAAGGAGACCCCGAGCGGCCGGATCACTCTGGCGCTTTCCGACGTGGTGCTGGAGCTCGGCGACGGCACCCGCACCTACGTGACAGCCACCATCTCGTCGGGGATCATCGAGGTGACTCGCAGCGGCATCGCCGGAGCGCTGATCGCCGGGTTCACGCTGAACTCCGCCGTGCTGCCCGGCGTCACCGTGGACGCCGACGTCATCGTCCAGGTCAACAACACGACCGTCGACGCGAACCCGTCGCTCGAAGTCGGCGGATCGACGGTCGCGTTCTCCATCCCCAAGAACACGCTCCGCGTACAGGTGGGCCTCGTCGGCGACCCGGCCGCGATCGGGATCCTCGGCCAGACGCTCAAGGGTGTCGCCGTCTTCGAGCAGACCAAGACCGCCGCCGGCGCCAAGATCGTGCGGATGGCCTTCACCGACGTCGAGCTCTTCCTCGGCGACCCGGGGGCCGACCTCGCGTCGACCGCCGACGACGTCGGGGTTCGGCTGACGAACGGGCGCGGCGCGTTCATCATCACGCCCACCGGCATGGCGGGCGAGATCGCCGGCAGTGTCACCACCCCGGGACTGCCCCTCACGATCACCGCCGACCTCACGCTGCAGCTGAACACGCTCGTCACGAACGGCCAGGGCGTCGTCGTGAACGAGGTGTTCCGGTTCGCCGGAGTCTCGGTGACGACGGTGGCCGACGGCAAGGCGGGCTCGGCCGAGGTCCAGCGCATCACCGTCTCGGCGCCGAGCGGCAACTTCACGCTCGCGATCGACGCCGACAAGGACGGCGTGCTCGAGGCGAGCGAGATCAGCGGTCCGATCGACGTCGGGGCCGCAGCATCCGTCGTCGATGCCGCGATCGAGGCGCTCCTCGACTCGGATGCCGCCACCGACCGCGTGACGGTCGCTCTCGCCGGCAGCCAGTACACCGTCACCTGGAACGCGAACGGCAACCAGGCCGCCCTGCAGGCCAATGTCCGCGTGCTGCGGCTCCCCAAGGGTCCGTTCCTGCGCGTCGCGGCCGAGAACATCGAGATCGGCATCCAGAACGGCACCGAGACCCTCACGATCACCGCGGACTTCGCCTTCGAGCGGATCGGCTCGGGCGTCAACCAGGTCAGCAAGATCGCGCTCGCGAACGTGACGCTCGACGCCGGCGAGGACACCGGCGGCGACAACCCCGGCATCGTGGAGGGCTCCGGCTTCTTCGTCGTCTTCTCCCCCGGCGCCACGACGTCGACCAGCCCGGTCAGGACGACGGCCACCGGAGGCATCGCGGGCATCATCACGGGCAAGGCCGAAGTCACGGTGCCGGGCTTCTCGGCGTCGGCCTCGCTGGGCTTCACCGTGAACACCACGGGCGCGGAGGTGACGCAGTCGATCGTCGTGGGCGGCGAGACCCTCACGCTCGACGTGCCCGCGGCGCCCGTCTTCCAGTTCATCGTGCAGGACCTCGACTTCAGCTTTGGGGACGTGCTCGAGATCCGCGCGGGTCAGTTCGCGATCAGCGGCGATGCGTTCTCGGGGTCTGGACTCGAGATCTTCATCGGATCGGGGCCGTCGAAGCTCGCGGGCGGCGGGCTCAATCCCGCCGCCGTCGGCGTGCTGATCCGCAACGCCTCCGTCGACTTCAAGCGCGACGTCACCGGATGGGCGCTGCGCGCGACCGGCGAGCTCGCGCTGCTCGGGCTCGACGGGCTCAACATCGTCGGCACGGTGCAGTTCCAGGTGAACACCTCCGACGCCACGACCTTCACCTTCTCGAGCGCCACCGGATCGGGTGCGAACGCCATCGCCGCCGGCTCCGTCGCGGCGGGCGCCTTCAGCTTCGCCGCGACCGGCATGGAGATCCGGGCGGGCGACACGGTGAGCCTGCGCGGTTCGCTCCGCATCAACCGTCAGATCGACGGAACGCTGGCGCTCGCACTGTCCAACGCCTCGATCTTCGTGGGCTTCAGCGCCACGAGCGTCGCGAGCATGAGCGGCTTGGCGAGCTTCACGATCTCGCCGGTCAACGGCTTCCAGCTGGTGAACTTCAAGCTCGCCGCGTTCTCCATGCTCTCGGCGATGCCGGTCGCGCAGACCGCCTGCGTCGCGGCGGATCCGCGGCCCATCTGCTCCCAGCCCGCCCCGGTGGTGACGGCGGATCTCGTCAACCCGGTCCGCGGCTCGGTGTTCAACGGATCGAGCATCACGACGCTGCGGGTGCGCTTCACGCCCTCGAGCGGCACGATCCTCGCGACCTCGGTGACCGACGTCGACCCCGAGTTCTCCATCAGCGTCGCCGGCGCGTCCGGCACCTGGACGCCCGGCACGGCGGTGGCGGTCGCCGGGATGCCGAATACCTGGGACTACGCGATCACCGGCCCCGCCCTGCCCGGCGCCGCGATCGTCACGATCACCTTCATCGACGGCAGCGTGACCGCGGGAAGCGCGTCGCTGGTCGGCGAACAGGAGCAGTTCTTCCGGCTGGCACCCGTCGCGCCGGGCGGAGTATCCGCCCCGGTCGCGTCGATCGCCACGCCGGCGATCAGCCTCGCCCAGCTGAACGCGCAGGGCTACATCGACATCACGTTCACGAACCTGCCGAAACCCGATGGGGCGGGCGGCACGCTCCCCGCCGACCCGATCGACAAGGGACCGATCGAGAACGCGACGGTCGCGCCGTTCACGATCAGCGGCCTCGTCGGGGACCTCGAGATGACGGGGTCGCGCCCCACGATCGTCGGAGCGCCGCTCCTGATCGCCGGCGCCGCCGCGAGCTCGACCAGCGTCACCTACCGGTACTTCCTCAAGGACAAGAACCCGAACAACACGCTGGGCCTGTTCACCGGCACCGGCACGATCTCGATCGTGCTCGACCGCGATGCGATCGTGCAGTCCGGCGGGCCGACGCAGGGGACGCAGAGCCTGTCGGTCACCGTGTCGCCAGCGGCGGCCGGAGAGATCACGACCGGCGGTCCCCTTGCACTCGGTCCGCTGACGCTGCAGGGCCCGACGATCGGCCTCGGCGGCTTCGGGTTCGCCGACGGAAAGGTGCTCGTCTCGGTGATCGTCGGCGTCCAGCGGGCTTCGCTCGCCTTCGGCGGCAACCCGACCACGGGGCAGCAGTCGGCGGCGCAGACGAACTCGGGTGTGACGGTCGACCTCATCGGCATCCAGGGCTCGTTCGAGCTCGCCGTCGACGTGTTCGGGCTCCTCGGCGGCAACGTCGACATCCGCCTCACCGGAAAGTGGGGGCTGCAGGTCGCCGCGCTCGACGCGCAGATCCCCGGGGTCGCCCGCCTCCAGGCGACAGGCATCAAGATCGCGTACGACCCGAAGGGGGCGATCGACCAGGAGATCGTCAAGATCAACACCGCCACGATCACGCTCCCGTCCTTCGGGATCACCGGGTCGCTGCGGCCCTACAACCCAGCCGCGTCCTCCAACATCACCGCCAACAACGACGTGGCACTCGGGGCGGGACTCATCCCCGGACTGACCGTCTACGGCAATGGCTTCCGGCTCGGCACGGCCGAGCTGGCCTACGGCATCGCCCCGGCGGCCGGCGGCACGCCGGATCCGGGCAACGCGCTGGCGCCGACGGCGGCGGACCGGAAGATCACACTCGGCGGGATCCTCGAGCTCGACGACATCCGTGTCGGCGTCTCCGGCCTCGAGGTCCGCTTCCCGCCGGCCGGCGCGCCGAGCTCCGAGACCGCCGGGTTCACGGGCCAGATCTACATCGCGACCGGCGGCGCCAAACTCTTCCCCGGTCGCGCCTACGGCGCCACCCTGACCGACCGTCTGACGGCAGACGACCGTCGGCCGGACGGCTCGCCCGACGACGAGGCGTTCCGCATCGCGCTCACCTTCAGCGGGGGCAAGGTCGACGCGTTCCAGCTCACCGTCGACACCCTCGAGATCCGCCTCGGCACGTACGTGACCCTCACGGCCCGCGACTTCCGCCTCGACACCGGTGCCGAGGGCGCCGAATACATGGTCCAGCTGCAGGCCGTCGGCGCGAAGGTCACGATCGGCTCGCTCGTGATCGCGGGCGAGGGCCGCAACTTCGCGATCACCGGCGACGGCTCCTTCAAGGCGCTCCCGGGCTTCGGAGTGTTCCTCTCGGTCGGCTCCGCCACCGGGGACAGCTTCAAGTGGCCGGCGTTCCTCCCGGTACGCATCGACGCGATCGGCATCCAATGGGACGACATCGAGAACCGCCCTGGCGACTTCGTCTTGATCCTGTCGGCCAGCGTGACCGGCATCCAGGGGCTGCAGGGCCTGCAGATCACGGGCGCCATCCAGGGCATCCGCATCCAGCCGTCGCTGCTGCTCGAAGGCAAGTTCCCGATCATCGGCATCGACTCGATCGGCGTCACCGTCAAGGGCAAGATGCTCGGCGGCGAGGTGTCCGCCGGGCTGGTCGGCGGCATCCTGAAACTCGATTCGAACTACTCGATCATCGGCGTCTTCGACACGACGACGGCGGTGCATCAGCGTGTGTTCTACCTCGGCCTCGAGGGGACGATCTCGATCGCCGGCCTCGCCGGGTTCGGCCTGCGACTGGGCCTTTCCGAGCTCGGTCCGCTGCAGGTCTACATCACGGCGAACATCCCGGGCGGCATCATGCTGGTGCCGCAGATCGGCCTGGTGCTCAACGACTTCGCCGCCGGCGTCGAGTTCTTCAAGACGCTGCCGTCGATCGAGGATCCGTTCGCCCTGCGCTCGTCGGCCTTCCAGCTGCCGACCGTGCTCTCGGCCGCCGAGTGGCTGCTGTCGCTGCAGAACCAGGTCGCCCTGCAGGCCCGGACGATCTCGACGAACCCGGGCCAGAGCGGCTTCGCCGCCGCGTTCACGTCGCCCATGGTGATCACCGGGTCCGCCCGCATCTATTCGATCTTCACGTCGCAAGCGGTGTTCAACGGTCAGGTGATCGTCAAGATTTCGACCGACGGCAAGATCCTGATCATCGGCAAGCTGAACTTCGCACAGGACAACATCTCCATCAGCGGCCGCCTGTACGCGGATCTGTCGAAGGTCGCCAACGGCGACGCCACGGTGCTCTTCCTCGCGGACTTCCCCGACCAGGTGCGACTGCTGACCATCTACGGGAAGCTCAGGATGGGCTTCCGCGACTCGTCCGGCAACGAGGTGGCCTTCGACGTGGTCGAGGGTGCGGACCCGATCGCCACCGGCACCCCGCCCGTGATCGACCTCGGAGGTCCGACGACCAACGGCGGCACGATCGACGTCGGCGTCGTCAACGGGGCAGCCGGTTCGACGAAGTACCTCGACATCTCCTACACGCCGGCGGCCGGTGCGAGCCTCGACCTCGCGAGCGTCCTGACCGACCAGGTGAAGTTCACCCTCACCCGCGGGTCCGACCCGCCGCGGGTGTTCACCTTCACACGCCCGGTGCCGATCCTGGCGGTGACCACCGCGGGTGGGATGACGCTCGCCGAGCTGCAGGTCGACAGCACGGGTGCCTTCTACATGGCCGACGGCGCACGCGTCGACGTCCTGACGCGCGCCTCGCTCGCCGAGACCCAGGGAGTCGAGGCCGACGCCATCACCGACTCCGAGCTGCTCACCGCGGCAGTGCGGATCAGCGGCACGACCCGTTTCCGCTACGCGATCGGCACGGACGACCTCGGCATGGGGCGCTGGGTGATCGACTTCGCGCAGGGCGCGGTCAAGAATGCCGACCTCACGACGGCCGCGGGCACGACGGCCGGCGCCCCGAGTGCCGCCACCCAGCTGTCCTTCACCGTGACCGGTGCGACCGCGGTCATCACGAACCCGACCCCGGGCGCCTCCGTCGACATCAACGTCGTGAACGGCCGGGCGTGGATCACGGTCACGTTCACCAAGCCGACGCTCTTCACCATCGACCAGGCGTCGATCACCGATCTCGCCGCCGAGTTCCAGCTGTCGGGCCCGGGCCTCGGCACGATCCAGCTCGACGGCACGCAGGCGCCGCAGCTCGTCGACACGACCGCGACCACCCTGACGTACCGCTACTGGCTCACCGGCCGCTTCGCGACCACCGGCGCGGTCAACCTCACGTTCCTGTCGGGCAGCTGGTCGTACCTGTTCACGCTCAGCGGTGCGCTCACCGTCACGGATGAACCCACCGAGACGGGCGCGGGCAGCGTCGGCATCCGCTTCCCGACCGGTGGACAGCTCGGGCTTCCCGTCGGCTTCACCGTCGACCCCGATTCCGTCATCAGCCGCCTCGCCGGCCTGACGCTCGGCGGCACCGGCTGGGCGCTGACGCGCGACGCCTCCGCGCCGATCACGGCGACGGGAACGCCCGGCGAGTTCCGCATCCCGGTCATCGTCACCACCGTCGGCAGCGGCGCGCTGACCGCCACGCTGGCCGCGAGCCCGCTCGGTTACCGGGGCACCGTCTCGGCGGGCGCCCAGCCGGGGCAGACCCTCACCGTCACGCCCACGGCGTACGTCGACGTCGACTTCGATGCCGCGGTGAACGGCCGGAACCTCGACATCGCCTCGATCCTCGACCTCGCGCCCGAGTTCGAGCTCTTCGGCGAGGGCCTGGGCACGATCGTGCTCGACGGCGCTCGAGCGCCGGCGCAGATCAACGGCGCGCCGGCCGGCAAGCTCCGCTTCCGCTTCTGGGTCACGGGACAGTACGAAGCAGGCCTCTCGGTGCAGCTGACCCGGCTCGCGGGCGGCTGGTCGTACCTCGCGGCGGTCGCCCCGACGGCTTCCTCCCTCACGGCACCCGCACCGGCACCGCAGCCGCCCCTCGCGTGGAGTGCGGAGATCACCGTGACGTTCCCGGATGCCGCGGGCGCGGGGCTTCCGTCCGGCTACGCGGTCGATGCAGCATCCGTGATCGGCCGTCTCAGCGCGCTCGTGTTCACCGCATCGGCCGCCGGGTGGACCGTGGTGCGCGACACGTCGCGCGCCATCCGTGCGGGCGCAGGCGCCTTCGAGTTCATCGTGCCGGTCGTGGTCGAGCGCGAGACGGCGGCCACCGCGACGTCCTCCGTCACGATCGCCGCGGTGCAGGTCGGGTACTCCGACACCACGACGCCGGTTCCGGATGCCGCGTACACGGCGCCCGCGCGCGACTACATTGACGTGCCGTTCGCGGTTCCGACGGGACTGCTCATCGACACCGCCACGCTGATCGCGGGCCTCCCCGAGATCACGCTGCAGGTGAACGGGGCGACCGTGACCCTCGGAGCGCGCACCCTGCTGTCCGTCGAGGACGGGGTCGTCTGGGTGCGCTACCAACTGGCCGTGGCGCTGGCGGCAGGCGACGACGTGGAGGTCACCTTCCTGGCCGGCGGCTGGTCGTACACGCTCCCTGACGGCACCACCGCCTACACGGGCGCGCAGCCGTCCGCGGGCACGCAGGCGGGGGTCCCCCAGGCGGTCACGGTCAACGCGGCGGACCGTCAGGTCACCTACCTCGACGTGACGTTCATCCCGCCCGTGTCGGTCGGCGGCATCACGTACGCGATCGTCCCGGGCTCGGTCGACGGCGACGAGTTCGTGCTCAGCGGCCCCGGGGCGAACGGCGTGCAGATCACGGGCGTGGTCCCCCTCGGCGGCAACACCTGGCGGTTCCTCCTGCGCGGCACCTTCCTCCCGGGCCGCGTGGACGTGGTGTTCGACCTCACGGCGTTCACCGTGAACCCGGACCGTGGGCCTCCAGCCGGCACGACCCTCACCCAGTCCTTCCAGGTCGTGGGCGCTACCGGCGACGTCGTGCAGACGGTGCCCGACAACCCGTCCACGCCGAACACGAACGAGGCGACGGTCCGCCAGATCGCCGGTGCCACCATCGGCCGAGACCTCGTCAACGGCCTCAAGTACTTCGAGATCCGCTTCCGCGGCGCCTCCGGCTCCGGCATCGACCACTCGACCATCAACGGCGATGAGCTCGAGTTCCGTGACGCCGCCGGCAACCTCATCACCCTCTCCGCGCCGGTCCGCGTGGGAACGAGCGACACCTACCGCTACTCCTTCACGGCGAACCTCGCCGTCGGCTCCTACACGATGACGTTCCGCGCCGGCAGCTTCGCCGACATCGGCGGGGTGCTCAACTCGGCCGAGACCGAGACCTTCACGGTCACCGCCCCGACCGCAGCGCTCATCGACCCGACCCCGGGGTCCGTGCTCGACGTCAGTGAGCTCGCGCAGCGCGGCTGGGTCGACATCACGTTCCACGCCCTGGGCGGCCTCCAGGTCGACCGGACGACCATCACCGACGCCGACTCCGAGATCGTCGTCAAGGTCGGCACGACCGAGCTGGACGTCATCGGGGCCGCGCTCCTCGTGACCGGCACGACGTACCGCTACTTCTTCTCGGGTCACGTCTCCGGTGACATCACCGTGTCGTTCGTCGACGGGTCGTGGAAGAACACGCAGGGCGTCATCTACTCGGCCGCGAGCCACCCGGCGGCAGCGTCCGCCGAGGCGGACCTCACCGACGCCGTGATCCGCCCGCGCACGTGGATCGGGGTGCGTCTCACCCCCGTCGCGGGCGCGGCCGTCGACACCACGAGCCTGGGCGCCGACGATCTGACGCTCACCGGCGGCGGGACGCAGGCGATGACGTATGCCGGGGTGCAGTTCGGCGACGGCATCGCCCGCTACTCGTACACGCTGGCGTCCGACCTGACCGCGGGCACCGTCACCGTGACCTTCGCGCCGGGGGCATGGCGCGACACGGCCGGAAACCTCGCCGACGGCGGCGCGCAGAGCTTCAGGCTGATCGTGCAGGGCACCTCGTTCTTCATCGAGCTGTCCGGCGGGATCATGCTGCAGGCGGGCGACTTCCTCGATGAACCGCTCCTGCACATCCACGCCGAGGTCGTCCTCGAGATCGACACGACGCGCAACCTGTTCATGTTGACGTTCGTCGGTCAGATCGAGGTCTACAAGCTCGGCACCCTCGGTGCGACCGCCGGGCGCTTCGTGCTGCTCGTCGGCGACGAGTCGACCAACCCGATGCACCCGATCCCGCAGTTCTGGGGCGTCGCGTCGGTCGAGATGAACTTCGAGTTCCTCGAGCAGTTCGGCATCCACCTCGACGGCTCCGCGCAGCTGCGCATCAACCTCACGAACGAGGTCAAGACCGAGGTCATCACACTCCCCGGCGTCGGTCCCGGCGGCTCCGACCTGACCGAGACGTTCGTCCTGCAGCCGTTCAGCTTCGGGTTCCAGATCCTCGGCCAGCTCATCGTCGCCCCCGGCGGAACGGAGCTCATGCGGGTGCAGGGCGGGGTGTACCTGAACATCTCGCTGGATCCCCCGACGCCGAAGATGGACATGTTCCTGACCGGGCACCTCTCGTTCGGCTACGGCTCGGCCAGGCTCGAGTACGGCTCCGTCACGGGTCTGCTGATGATCCGCACGGACGGCCCGCTGCCCGGCGTCGCCGGCAGCATCCGCGTCGCCACCGGAGTCGGCATCGGACTGCCTGACGTCGGCTCGCTCTTCTCGGCCACCGGTTCGGTGAACGTCATCTTCAACACGACGCTCGCCGATCAGACCTTCGTCGTGCCCAACGCCTTCCTGCCGCTGCTGCTGCCGGGGCAGGCGCCGGTGTTCTACATCCCTGCCGCTCCCCCGGGCATCGACGGCCAGCCCGATCCGTCGGCGACCGGGCCGAGCATCTACGTCGTGGCCGCGATCCAGGCCGAACTGACCATCGGCGGCGCGTTCACCCTCACCGGATTCATCGGCATCACGGCAGCGATCGACCCGACGGGCACCGCCTATCTCAAGGTCGACGGGATGGTCGGCACGACGATCCCCTACCTCGGATCCCTCACCGGCGCGCTGAACCTCGCTGTCTACGTCGGCGCGCAGACCGGCGTGGTGGGCCGCGTGCAGCTCACCCTCGGGGTCAACGCGATCCCCGGTCTGTCGCTCAACGGCCAGTTCCTCCTCGAGATCAACACCTTCTCGAACGCGCGTCAGATCCGCACCTTCGTGGTCGAGACCGAGACCGTCAACGGCAGCCCGGTCTTCGGCGGGTTCGCCCGCGACGCGCAGGACCGGCTCATCGTCGAGAACCAGACGATCAACGTGATCGCCGGCTTCCGCCTGGAGATGTACGGGTCGCTCAAGGTGCTGAACGTGCTCGAGATCACGGGGCACGTCGTGCTCACGATCAGCGCGTCCGAGCTCTCCCTCCTGGTCAACGGCCGCGCTGCGCTGGATCCGTTCGGGGAGCTCACGATCGTCGACTCCGGCTTCTCCATCACGAGCCAGGGGGTCGTCGCCCGGTTCGCGATCGCCCTCGACGTGGGCTTCGGCGAGGACATCGGCATCGGCTTCTCGGCGAGCGCGGTCATCCAGCTCAACACGACCGGGTCCGCGAAGATGATCGGCTCGACGAGCGTCGCGCCCGGATTCCTCCTCCGGCTCGACGGGGCGATCGACTTCCTCGGCTTCGCCAGGGGCTCCGGCTTCGCCGAGATCCGCATCGCGGCCGGCGCCTTCGAGATGTCGTTCGGCGTCGACTTCAACCTCGCCGGGCTCACGTTCCGGGCCACCGGCCGGGCGGGGGTGTACGACGACGGCTTCGTGATGGCCGTGGCCGTCAGCGCCTCGGCCGATGCGTTCATCTTCAGCCTGAGCGCGAGCGGCGAGCTGCGCATCAACACCGTCGGCGAGCGCCGCAACGGTGTCGATCCTGGATTCAAGCTCCAGCTCACCGGCTCGGTCACGCTCCTGCGGCTGTTCAGCTTCGACGCCGGCTTCACGATCGAGGTCGGCAAGACGAGTGCGACCGACACGACGTACTCCTCCGGCGACTGGTACCTCGATGCCTACGCGACGCTCAACTTCTTCATCGCCGACCTGTCCGGATCGATCTTCCTGAACTCGGACGGCAACTTCAGCCTCAAGCTGTCGGGGCGCATGCAGCTCGGGGGCTCGTTCATGGGCATCCGTGGCGAGTTCCACCTCGAGGTGTCGTTCCTGAAGCACGAAGACGACGGCATCGTCTGGTACACGCTGTTCATCGGCGGCGGCGCCAGCGTCGAGGTGTACTTCGATTTCAAGATCTTCGAGATCAGCCTCGGCGTCGGGCTCGACCTCTCCGTCTCCGCAGATTCCCGCGACGGCGTCGACAGCGACGGGGACGGCTTCGGCGAAGTGCCCTTGCGCTTCAAGATCACGGTGCGGTTCAAGATCCTGGGCACCTGGTATTCGCGCAGCGACACCTTCACCATCGGGACCGTGTCGTTCCCGGTCGTGCCCTACCTCGCCAGCAACGGCACCACGGGCAACCCGGACCCGTACCACGACCTGCGCGCGTGGCGTTCGACCGATCGCGACCTCTACGTCAACGTGGGCGGCAGTCCGCAGCGCACCGCGAGGAACGTCGCCACGTCGGTGACGAACGAGACCGTCTTCATCGAGCAGATCGGCAGCCTGAACAACGGGCTCGCGACCATCCGGATCACGGCGTTCGGGTACTCCCGCACGTACGCGAACGTGCAGCGCATCCACGCGAACTTCGGCGACGGCGTCGACAACCTCGTCATCGACCCCAGCGTGGAGATCCCGGTGACCATCGACGGCGGGTCCGGCGACGACACGATCCTGCTGCAGGGCTCGAGCTCCGGCAGCGTGCTCAGCGGCGGTTCCGAGAACGACACGATCACGGTCACCGGCACGGCGAGCGCGACCGTCAACGGCGGCACGGGCAACGACATCCTGCGTCACACCGGATCCGGCACGGTCACGCTCAACGGCGACGACGGCAACGACCAGCTGTTCGGCAGCAGCATCACCGACATCCTCAACGGCGGCGGCGACAACGACACGCTCTCGGGTCTGGCCCGCCGCTACGACGGCGGGTCCGGCGACGACTCCATCGCGGCGACCGTCGCGGTGTTCACCTCCGGCGACGCGCAGGTCGTGATCGGCGGGTCCGGCACCGACACGCTCACGCTCTCGCTGAGCGGCGGAGCGGACCTGCTGACGGTCGCCAACCCGGCCTCGAGCACGCTGAGCCTCGACCTCGGAGGCGTCGTCAAGACGACCTCGGCGATCGAGCGCCTCATCGTCGACGCCGGCGCGGGAGCCGACCAGATCACCCTCGACGACATCACCGGCAACTCGTCAGGGCTGACGCGGGTCGACGTCGCGCTCGGCACCGGCAGCACCGATCTCGTGACGGTGCGTGGCTCGAACACGGCGGGTGACACCTTCGCCGTCACGACCGACAGCGGCCAGACCAGGGTGACGCGCACCTCGGGCGCCGCGTACGCGGTCTGGATCTCGGGCGGCGTGCGCGGCCAGGGCGACGCGCTCGTCGTGGAGGGTCGCGGCGGCGCCGACTCGATCTCCGCCGCCGGAGTCATCGCGAACCAGCTCGCGCTGACCCTCCGGGGCGGCACCGAGAACGACACACTCGTCGGCTCCATGTTCGATGACGTGCTGGACTCCGGACTCGGCGACGACACCGTGACCGGTGGGCCGGGCCAGGATCAGTTCTTCGACGACGGCGGCACCGACACGCTCGTCGAATCCTTCACCACCGGCGACTTCGGTCTCTACGGCAACCTGTTCGTCGTGGGGCTGGCCGTCGGCACCGACTTCGGCGTGGGCTCGATCGCCGAGGACCTCAAGGGCATCTTCGAGACCGCGCGCCTGACGTCCACGGGGGCCGGGGCGACGACGATCCTCGTGGGCGACGCCGACGGCACCGTGACGGTCGCCGGGGTGACGCGCACGGCCACCCCGTGGACCGGGACCGCATACCTCGACGCCGGGCCGGGGGCCGACCTGGTGCGCGTCGAGCTCACCCGCTCGACCGGCCTGGCGGTGCACGTGGTCGACACGTCCGGGACCGACCGGCTCGAGGTCTGGGGTTCCACCGCTCCCGACGACCTCATCGTCGACGTGGTGGCCGCGCCGCCGGCGGGAACGCAGGCGAACCGCATCCGCCGCGTCGCGTTCGACGACGCCGGCGTGATGACGACGCTCGGAACGATCACGCACTCCGGCGTGGAGCTCGTCGAGATCCGCACGCTCGCCGGCGGCGACCGCGTGGCCGTGCAGGCCATCCAGGTCGAGCACCGCATCTTCACGGGTGAGCACACCGACCGCGTCGCGGTCGGCTCGCGTGCCGCCGGAGCCGGCACCACGAACACCACCTGGACGAACACCGGCGGAGACGTCAACGCGATCGCCGCGCTCCTGGTCGTCTCGGGCGGCTCCGGCCCGGGCGCGATCCTCGGTGCGGATCTCCTCGCCGTGGATGACAGCGGCGACACTGCGCCCAACACCGGCGAGCTGACCTCCGATCGCATCACCGGTCTCGGCATGACCGCCGGCATCACCTACTCGGGCTTCGAGGCGCTGACGATCGACCTCGGCTCCGGCGGCGACACGTTCACGATCCACTCCACCCACACCGGGACGACGGCCCTCACCACATGGAACGGCGCCGACACCGTCATCGTGCGCAGCGTCGCGGGATCCACCGCCGTCAGCACCGGGGAAGGCAGCGACACCGTACGCGTCAGCTCGACCCTCACCGGCATCGGAGGCGTCCTGACCGGCATCACCGCGCCCCTCACCATCTCGGGCGGCTCGGGCACCGACACGCTGTTCCTCGACGACGCCGCGACGGTGCTCGATCGCATCGGGGTCGTCACCACCACGTCGGTGGCCGGACTGGGGATGACCGGAGGGATGCCGCGGCCCAGCCTCGTGCAGGTGGTCACCGTCGCGGGTGCCGTCGACGGCCGTTTCGCCCTGACCGTCGCGGGCCTCGGCACGACCGGGCAGCTCGCCTTCGACGCGACCGCAGCGCAGGTGCAGGCGGCGATCGCCGCTCTGGTCGGCGCGGGCAACGTCGTCGTCACGAAGGCCGGCACCCGCTGGACCGTTGCCTGGACCGGAGCGCTCGCAGGCACCGCGGGATGGGCGCGTCTGCTCACGATCGCGGCGGTCGCCGGGCACGCCCTCGTGCCGGCGGGCGCCTCCGTCACCACGGGCACCCTCGCCATGACCGACGGCCGCGTCGACTATGCCGCGTTCGAGACGCTCGATCTCACGCTCGGTTCGGGCTCGGACGTGCTCAACGTCGACTCGACCCACGCGGCCGCGACGACGGTCCGGGCGGCGGACGGCGACGACCGGGTGTTCGTGGAGGGGCTCTCGGGTCCGACAACGGTCCTCGGCCAGAACGGGGCCGACTGGCTGGTGGTCAATGCTGCGCCCGGGCCCGTCGGCATGAACCCGATGGACGGACAGGCCCTCGACCTCGACGGCGGCGCGCACTCCGACTACTTCGTCATCGACCTGTTCGGCATCGGCAACAGCCGGATCAACACCCTCGACGTGGCCGACGGCGGCACCAACGTCCTCATCGTCAACGGCTCGTCGCTTGACGACACGTTCCTGTTCCGCCGGAACGCGACCCGCGCCCTCGTCGCGGCGCTCTCGCAGCCCGGTGCGACCTCCGGGCAGTTCGGCTCAGCCGAGAAGGTGACCTACGGCACCGAGATGACGGGCGGCGTCCTCGTCAACGGGCTGACGGGCGACGACACGTTCGCGTTCGACGACACCGCTTCGGTGCTCACGGTCAACGGCGGGTCCGGCAACGACAGCTTCCGCTTCGGCCAGCTCTACGCCGCGTACGTGCCCGACACCGACTTCCCGGCATCCGCCTTCTTCTCCTCCACGCGCGGCCAGCTCACGCGCGGTGTGTCGTTCACCGCGAACGTCTACGGCGGCACCGGCGACGACACCTTCGAGGTGTTCCGCAATGTCGCGACGCTCAATCTGTATGGCGACGCCGGTGATGACACGTTCGTGATCCGCTCGTTCGTGGGCGAGTCGGAACTGACGTCCCTCAACGCCGGCGAGGGGCGCAACTTCATCCAGTACGCGTCGAACGCGCCCGTCAACATCGACGGCGGCGCAGGCTACGACCTCGTGGTGATCATCGGCACCGAGTTCGGCGACACCTTCGTGATCACGTCGGGCGGCGTCTACGGCGCGGGTCGCGTCATCCGGTTCGTCAACGTCGAGCGGGTCTCGATCTACGGCATGGAGGGCGATGACGTCTTCCATGTGCTGTCGACCAACCCGGCCGTCGAGCTGTCGATCTTCGGCGGGCTGGGCTCCGACCGCATCGAGGTCGGCAGCGCCGCTCCGGCCGTGCAGGCGAACGACCTGCTGGGCCACACCGGCCTCATCCGCCATGAGGTCGAGAGCACGGTGGCCAACAGCGCCTGGGCGCTGCTGCCCGTGGACGGCATCTCCACCGAGATCATGGACAACGATGAGCCGACCGTCGTGGTGGCGCCCGTCGGCGGGTCGCTGGTCCTCGCCGAGGGGGCGGCGGCAGGCGTGGTGACCGTGCGTCTCACGCGCACTCCGAGCGTCGCGGTCTCGGTGACCCTCTCCGGCCCGGCCGTCGACCCGAGCTCGATGAGCCGTTCGCGGGCCATCGAGCTGTCGCTCGACGGCGTGTCGTGGAGCACGTCGGTCACCCTCACGATCGGCGACACTGCTCAGCGCACCGTGTTCGTGCGGGCGACGGGCGACCTGGCCGCCGAGGGTGAGAGGTTCGCTCCCATCGACGCGATCGTGGTGGGCGGCGAGTACAGCGGAGCGCTCGTCGCGACGACCTTCGTCCGCGTCATCGACGACGACGCACCCGAGGTTCCCGTCGTACTGCCCGACGGCGGCATCCGTGTCGTCGAGCCGGTCGATGCCGCGGGCACGGGGGGCACGACGGCCACGTACGAGGTCCGTCTCACCTCTGCGCCTCAGGGCTCGGTGACCGTGCGCGTCTCGGCACCCGTCGGCCTCCTGCTCTCGACGAACGGCACCACCTGGTTCTCGACGCTCGACCTCGTGTTCGTCGCCGCGGGCGCGCGCACCCTGTACGTGCGGGCGATCGACGACACGGCCGTGGAGGGCCAGCACGTGCAGGCCCTCACCGCCGCGATCCTGTCGAGCGACCGCCGCACCGGCACCGTGGCGGGAGCTGGCGGGCTGGCGAACGAGTTCGCCTTCTCGGGTCTCGTCGTGGCCGCCGGCTCGCTGAAGGGCCACTTCATCACGATCACGAGCGGTCCCGCCGCGGGCCAGGTGCGCCGCATCTGGAACAACACCGCGACCACCATCGAGATCGAAGGCGAATGGGATGCCGCTCCCGGCGCGGGAGTTGCGTTCACGATCGTCGGGTACGCGGCACCGCTCACCGACAGCGAGCTCGTCGGAACGGTCGTCGCGATCTCGGCCGATCGCCGCACCGTCACCCTCTCGGGCGTCACGCTGCCCACCGCCGCAGGCGGACTGAGCGGCTCGCTGCTGCGTCTCGTCGACGCCAACGGAACGGCGGCCTACCGCACGATCGCGGGCAACACCGCGACGACGATCACCGTTCTCGACCCGTGGGGCACGAGCCTGGTGGTGGGCGGACGGGTCTACGTGGCGGAGCTCGCGGGCACCGTCGTCGATCGCGTGAGCGTGCTCGTGCACGACGGCGACTCGGCGGGCGTGGTGGTCACGCCTACGGGCGGCGACCTCCGCCTCGTCGAGGGCGCGACGGCCGGGCAGTTCGGCGCGACCGCGTCATACACCGTACGACTCACGAGGGCCCCCGCGGCCGGCGAGACCGTGCGGGTGACGCTCAACGCGATCGCCTCGTTCACGCTCGACATCGGCGGCGCCGACTGCGGGCTGCCGACCGGCTGCCGCGAGCGCCAGCTCGAGATCTGGAACGGCAGCGCCTGGGTCTCCTCGCTCACCCTCGCCTTCACGGCCGCGAACTGGGCATCGGCCGTCATCGTCACGGTGCGCGCGCTCGACGATGCGCGGGTCGACGGCGACGATGTGCAGGAGTTCGCCGACGCCGCCCGCCGCGTGCACCTCATCCAGGGTCCGCTGTACGTGTCCGGCGGCGACGACCCGAACCCGCCGGTGTCGCTCGAACTCGACGACTACCTGCCGATCGTGCTGCCCGGCGAGAGCTCGGGCCACCCGACTCCGATCACCGCGAGCACCGGGGAAGCGATCGAGTCGGCGCAGGTGGACGTCCTGGTCGTCCACAACGAGGACAGCCCGGCGAGCGACACCGGCACTCTCACCCGCGACCGCATCACCGGCCTGGGCATGGCGGGCGACTACTCCCTCGCCGGCCGCCCCGTGCTCGGCGGCATCCGCTACGCCGATTTCGAGGACCTCACCATCCGCCTCGGATACGGTGACGACCGGTTCACCGTCGAGTCGACGCATGCCGGCACCACGACGATCGACGCCGGTCCCGGCGACGACCTCCTCACGATTCGCACGATCGACGGCCACACCCGCGTGATCGGAGGTCCGTCGAGTGCGGCCGCGCCGCTGTACGGCAACACCGACGACGACACGTTCGCGGTGGGCACAGCATCCGGTGTCCTGGATCTTCTGGCGGCTCTGCTGGTGCTCGACGGCGGCGTGGGGACGGACGTCGCGAACCTGAGTGACGCCGGCGACACGAACGCCAACCTCGGCTGGCTCACGCAGGACACCCTCACCGGGCTCGACATGGCGCCGCGCACCGCCGTCGACGCGCTCGGTCGTCGGCTCGACCGCCTCTACTCGGTCACGCCGCGCGGCGGCGCGTTCACCGTCATGCTGTCGCAGGTGCAGGCCGGCGTGGCCACCGGCATCGGCGCGATCACCTTCGCGGCCGGCACGTCGGCCGAAGCCATCCGCTCGGCTCTGCAGTCCCTCCTGTACCCGCACACGGTCGGCGCCGATCCGGGCGTCTCGATGAGCTGCGGCCAGCAGGATCGCACCCGCTGCGCCGGGAGCGTGTACGTGTGGCTCGTGGGCGGCACGTACCTCATCGGCTTCCGCGGCGAGGTCAACGAGGACCCGGCCGACCCGATCGCGATCGAGCTGGCGGCCCTCGGTGCAGCCGTGGCTGCGCCGGCGACGAATGCCTCGGCGCAGGCGGGCATCCGCTACGTCGGGCTCGAGACGCTCAACCTCGCACTCGGCTCGGGCAGCGACGTGCTCAACATCCGCGGCACGCTGCCGATCACCAACGTCTCGTTCGGCCTCGGCGATGACCGCGTGTACATCTCCTCGCGGGCCGACGTGGGCCTCGCCCAGAAGCCGCAGTTCCTCGCCGGCGACCTCGACCTCATCCAGGGCACGCTCAACCTCGACCTCGGCGCCGGCCGCCACACCCTGCTCCTCAGCGACGAGGGCGCGGGCACCGGTGACGCCAACGTGCTCATCACGGATGCCGCAGCCGCCGCGATCGCGCGGGACGCGGCGCTCGCCCCGAACGGCGAGATCTTCGTCACCGGGCTGGCGCCGGCCGGGATGTCGTGGCGCGCTGCGGCCGACGGCACGTTCGCCGACGGCATCCGCATCTGGTCGGGCGGCTTCGCCGACACGATCCTGATCGACGGCACCCACGTGCGCGCCGGCGTGCGGACGACGACGTGGCTGAACACCGGGCTCGGCAACGACACCGTCACCGTGAACCTGTCCGCGGCAGAGGACGACTTCTTCGTCCTGAACACGCAGGGCCCGAACGACAACGTGATCGGGCTCGGCACCGACCTCGACGACGGCGACGAGCCGGTGCGCGCCGACATCGTCGCCGGCATCACCGTCACCCGCGCGGGCGTCACGACGACGATCGACCCGACGCAGTATGTGGTGTCGTCCCGCCTCGACACCGCCGGACTGTTCGACTCCTTGCTGCCGGGTGACGTGGTGACCGTGCTGCTGCACCTGACGACGTGGGCGGTCCAGTCGACCGGCACCTACGCGCTCGGCGCCGCGGGCGACCTCGTCGGGTACCGCGTGTGGGTGAACGGCCGCCTGCTCACGGCATCCGAGCTCTCCGTGAGCGGCGGGATCCTGTCGTTCGCCACGACGCCGCAGCGCGACGGATCGGCGGCGCATGTGGTGGTCGAGGTCACCCGGACCGCGTCCGTCACCGCGGCGATGCCCGCGTCCGGCGCGATCCTTCCCGCCGGCACGACCGACGACGACGTCGTCAACGGACACACGTCGACGCTGCCGCTCGTCATCTTCGGCGGCATCGGCGCCGACACGCTCCACGGCGGAACGGGCGGCGACATCGTGTTCGGCGACCGCGGAGTGGTGCGGTGGGTCGACGCGGCCGGCAACGTGGTGGCGGAGTCCGGCCACGGCGGGGTCGGCGACGTCACCGACGGCGCCGTGCGCCCGCTCGGCTCGCTCGCCACGGTCGACCCGACGATCGGCGGTGCCGATGTCATCACGACCGGCCTCGGCGCCGACATCGTCCTCGGCGGCGCGGGCGGCGACACGATCACCACGAACCGCGGCGAGACTCCCACCGCCTCCGACGGCACCGGCATCGTCATCGGCGATCACGCGTCGATCGACTGGGCGATCGACGGCGCGCCCGCCGACATCGACCGCGTGTGGTCGATCGCCCCCACCCTCGGCGGCAACGACACGATCACCACCGGTCGAGGCGACGACCTCGTCATCGGCGGCACCGGCGGCGACACGATCGCGGTATCGGACGGGCGCAACATCGTCATCGGCGACAACGGACGCTTCACCGCCGACAGCGGACCTGCCACCTCCCTCTGGAGCGGTGTGCCGCTCCCGGCGGGCCGCATCGAGACCACCGACCCGGCGGTCGGCGGGGCCGACACCGTCACCTCGGGCTCCGGCATCGACCTGGTGCTCGGCGGCGCCGCCGGCGACGTCATCGCCGCCGGAGCGAGCGCCGACATCGTGCTCGGCGACCACGGCTTCCTGCAGTTGGCCGTCCGCGCGAGCGCGCTCCAGGTGATCACCCTCGGCATCACCGACAACGCGATCGGCGGGAACGACACGATCCGCGGCGAGGCGGGCGACGACATCCTCATCGGCGGCACCGGAGCCGATCGCATCGACGGCGGCACCGACCGCGACCTGATCTTCGGCGACAACGTGTCGCTCGACCGCTCGCTGACGTTCGGCAACCACACGAGCCCGCGCTTCCGGGTGCTGAGCAACGGCCAGATCTACAGCACGGATGCCTCCACCGCCGGCACCGCGAACGTGACGACGAGCTGGCAGAACGACCCGGCAGGTCCGACGGCCTGGAGCGACTTCCGCATCACCCTGCTCGATCACGACCTCGCCACCGCGGCGGACCGGTTCGGTGCGGACGACATCGCCGGCGGCGCGCACGACGACACCATCTTCGGACAGCTCGGCAACGACACCATCCAGGGCGACGGATCCATCGACGAGGCCGTGGGCGCCTCGCGCAATGCCTCCGGTGATCTCGTCCTCGACCCCTCGGTCGAGGCGGCGAGCGACGGCGACGACTACATCGAGGGCGGCGGCGGCTCCGACGTGATCTTCGGGAACCTGGGCCGCGATGACATCATCGGCGGCAGCTCCGATCTGTTCTCGCTCGCCACGCCCGACCGGCGGCCGGATGCGGGCGACCTGATCTTCGGCGGCGCGGGCACCGACGTCGGTCGCAACGACGACACGGCTCTGCACGGCCGCGACTCCGACAACATCGTGGGCGACAACGGCCGCATCCTCCGCCTCGTCGCGGCCGGCGCCGGCGGCGCGACCCAGTACCGCACCTTCACCTACGACAACTACACCGGCGTCGGTGAGATGCGTCTGCTTCCCCGTGCCGTCGTGATGCTCGACTACACGCCGGGCGGACCGGACTTCGCCGCCGGGGCGCTCGCGAACGACATCGGCGGCGCCGACGAGATCCACGGCGAGTCGGGCGACGACACCGTCTACGGCGGCCGCGACGGCGACGTCATCTTCGGCGATGCGGGCGACGACGACCTCATCGGCGGATGGGGACACGACTGGATCTCGGGCGGCACCGGCATCGACGGCATCCTCGGCGACGACGGGCGCATCTTCACGAGCCGCAACGGCACCACCGAGCCCCTCAACGGCGTGACCACCGCGAGCGTCCAGGTGGAGATCACCACACCCGGCCGTGTCCAGGTGGCGACCCTGTTCCCGACGGGACAGCTCACCAAGCGCGTGGACCTCACCCCCTTCGCGGCCAACGGCGACGTGTTCGACGTGGACTTCACGCCGCTGTACGCCAACGACGTCATCTTCGGCGGCTGGGACGCCGACTTCATCCACGGCGGCTCGGGCGACGACGCGATCTCCGGCGCGGAGGCGCTCACGCTCGGCTACGGCGTGGGCGGCAAGCGCAGCGACTTCGCCCGGCCGTTCAACGACGGCACGCTCCTCGCCTTCGACCCCGTCACGGGCGAGTTCGACCGGTACGACGAGTACTTCCCGATGCGGAAGGTCCTCATCAACGGCGGAGAGTGGTTCCTCAACTTCGTCCACACCGAGGGTCGCCTGGTCACCGGCTGCTCCGCGTCGAACAACCAGGGGACGTGCACCGCGACCAGCACGGTGGCCTCCGACGGCGACGACATGCTGTTCGGCGACAACGGCAACGACTGGATGGTCGGCGGCACCGGCCGCGACACGCTGTGGGGCGGCTGGGGCAACGACCTGCTCAACGTCGATGACGTCCTGACGACCGCCGCCGGCGAGAACACCCAGCCCGACACGCACAGCACCTACGAGGATCGCGCCGTCGGCGGCGCGGGCCTGGACGTGCTCATCGCCAACACGGGCGGCGACCGGCTGATCGACTGGGTCGGCGAGTTCAACAGCTACCTCGTGCCGTTCGCGCCCTTCGGCCTCGGAACCGTGAGCCGCCAGGTGCCGCCCGCCTTGTTCGAGTTCCTGTACGCGCTGTCCGCCGCGCAGGGCGCGGACTTCACGGTCGCGCAGCTCTCCGGCGCGACCTACGTCCCGCGCAACGGCGAGCCGTACGGCGAGATCGGCCTCGTCACGCAGAAGGACCCGCAGTGGCAGGACCAGACCGGCGGTCCGCGCGACCCGCAGCCCGGAAATGTGCCGGGGGGCAAGCGCGACGTGCTGCGGTCGGCCGGGTTCACCGATGGCGCCGAGGACTTCTTCGCCGACTCGGGTGTCTTCCAGGCACAGGGCGGTGCCCTCACCGTCACCGCGGCCTCGACCACCGGCGACGCTGTGGCGGTGTACTACATCGACCAGTACCTGCCGATCTACTTCGAGATCCACGCGCAGGTCTACCTCACCAAGCCGACGGGCGGGTGGAAGGCGAACGCCTACGTCATCTTCGATTACTTCTCCCCCACCGACTTCAAGTTCGCCGGCGTCGACCAGTCCACGAACAAGCTGGTCATGGGCCGTCGCACGTCGGCGGGATGGATCGTGGACGTCCAATCGGTCGTCACCGGCGGGGTCAAGTCGAACAAGTGGTACACGATGATGGTGGCGGTAAACGGCACCACGGTGAGCGTCGTGCTGGACGGCACCACGGCGTTCACGTACACGTTCGCCCCGCGGATCATCGACGGGGAGGCGGTCGGCCTCAACAAGGGCTTCGTCGGCGTCGGCTCCAACCAGGCGCGCGGGCAGTTCGACAGCATCTCGGTCCAGGTGCTGCCGCCCACCATCACCTACGACGTGACCGAGGACTTCACGACAGGCCCCGGAATCGTCGGCCAGGTGCCGAGCGGCGCGCTCACGCCCGGGACCGGAACCGTGAACGGCAGCGTGGCAGGCGGCAGGCCCGTGATCGGACTCGCCGGCATCGGCGGCACGGTGTCGCCCAACGCCTACCTCGAGATCACCCAGGCGGTCACCCTGACGGCGGGATCGCGCGCAGGACTCGTCTACGACTACTACAGCACCTCGGACTACAAGTTCATCGTGCTGGACCTCGCGGCGCAGGCGGTCGTCTTCGGACACGTCGCCGGCGGACGCGTCGTCGTCGATCAGACGGTCAGCCGGGCCCTCGTCGCCGGCACGAAGTACACCCTGTTCGTCACGATCAAGGGCGCCTCGGTGTCGCTGACGCTCAACGGGGTCTTCATCGCGTCGCGCGCGTACAACGCCGCCCTCGCCGACGGGCGCTTCGGCCTGCTCGTCACCGTGGGCTCTGCGCAGTTCGATTCGCTGCGAATACGCTCCGACGGCTATGCGCCCGGCGCTGCCGTCACCGCGGCCGCGGCGCCGGTCACCGCCACAGCCCCGATCCCGGAGTCATCGTCGCCGCCCGCGCAGCAGACGGTCGTCCCCACTCCGGCACCGGCACCGGAGCCCGCCCCCGCACCCGAGCCCACCCCCACCTCACCGGGCAAGGGCAAGAAGAAGTAGAGCTCGCGCTCGCCGCGCAAGACGGTCGTGGCAGCTGATCGTGTACCATGTTCACTATGTCCGGCACTCAGATTCTCGACACGCTGCTCGCGCTGTCCGGCGTTCTGGGCGCCGACCAGGAGCGCGAGCTCGATCGCCGGGGCCTCACGCCCGCGCGCACCCACATCCTCTGGCTCGTCTTCCACGAAGGCCCGCGCACCCAGGCGGAGCTGGCCACGGCGCTCGGCGTGACGCCCCGCAACATCACGACCCTCGTCGACGGGCTCGAGGCGACCGGTTTCGCACGCCGCGAGCCGCACCCCCACGACCGCCGGGCCGTGCTCGTCACCTTGACGCCGCGTGGCGAAGAGGCGATGCGCGCCATGGACGCCGAGCACACCGAGCTCGGGGCACAGCTCATCGACGGCCTCGATGACGCGACGGCCGAAGCGACGCTGCGGGGGCTGACGCATGTCCTCGACCGCCTGAACCGGCTGATCGCGGAGCACGAGGCACGGACCACCGAGGACGGCCCGTCGTGAGCGCCGTCGACACTCCGCGCGACAGCCCGGCTCGATCGGAGCGATCGTCCGCCACCCCGGCTCCGCCCGGATGGCGGACGAAGCTGGGAGCCTTCGCGCGGCGCGCATGGATCATGGAGCTCGGGGTCTATCAGAGCATCTTCCGGTTCGTGTTCCGCAGGCCCCGCGTTCCCGTGGGCGCCAGCGCGTTCCGCTACCACTCCCCCGTGCTGACGCTCCTCGTCGTCTTCATCGTGCTGTCGGCCGTCGAGATCCCGATCGTCGATCTCATCGTCCACCGCTGGGCCTGGGTGCGCATCCCGCTGCTCGTGCTCGGCATCTGGGGCGTGACGTGGATGCTCGGCCTCCTGTTCGGCTACCTCACCCGACCGCACGCGGTCGGTCCTGCCGGGATCCGCGTGCGACAGGGTGCCGAGCTCGATCTCGACCTGCCGTGGGAGGTCGTGCGGTCCGTCGAGCGCTCAGCGCATCGGGTCGACAAGGCGCCTGCCGTCGTGGACGAGCCGGAGGGCCGCACGTTCGCCGCGCGCATCGCCAACGAGACCAACGTGCTGATCCTTCTCGAGCACCCGCTCGACGTGCGACTTCCGCAGGGCCGCGACCGCGTCGAGGCGGTGCGGCTGTGGACGGACGATCTCGACGGATTCCTGTCGGCGGTGCGCACCCATATCCCCTGATCCCCGTCGACAATGGAGGGGTGGACGAGCCGGTCTTCGTGATCCCCCTGTGGGCCGACCTCATCGCCGTGGGCCTCGGCGGCATCCAGGGCGCGCTGTTCGCCTCAGGCTTCCGCGGTGAACGCCGGCTCGACATGCTCGGCGTCGCGATCATCGGGATCGTGATGGGCATGGGCGGCGGTCTCATCCGCGACCTGCTGCTCAACGTCACGCCCACCACGCTGCAGAGCAACTGGTACCTGCTCACCGCGGTCGGCGCGGCACTGTTCGGGATGCTGCTCGCCGGCCTCTTCCAGCGACTCAACGCCGTCATCGTCGGCCTCGACGCCCTGGTCATCGGCCTGTTCGGCGCGTTCGGCACCAGCAAGGCCCTCGTCCTCGGACTGCCGCTCGTGCCCGCCGTCTTCGTCGGCGTCTGCGCGGCGGTCGGCGGCGGCATCCTCCGCGACGTCATCATGGGCCTGCCGGTCGCGATCATGCACGTCGGCTCGCTCTACGCGGTCGCCGCGGGAGTGGGATGCCTCGTCCTCGCGACTGCGGAAGAACTCGGCGTGAGCGTGGTCATCGCCGCCGTGATCGGCATCGTCGTGACGACGGTGATCCGTCTGCTCGCGGTGATCTTCGACATCTCGCTTCCCGAGCAGCGCGCGCTCTACCGCCGCAAAGTGGCCGTGGAGACCTCGACGATCCCGATCGTCAAGCCCTGAGGCATCCGCGTTTCGACTCGCAAGCTCGCTCAACGACCGAGGGCGGCGAACACCGACGGGCGCGCGCGGGGATCACCCGCGCACACCCGTCGACGGTTCGCGCTCAGACGCCCGCGAGGGCCCCGGAGCGCTGCCGCGTACGGATGGCGCGGTTCACGCCCGACACGATCGCCTTGAGCGATGCGGTCGAGATGTCCGAGTCGATGCCGACGCCCCAGAGGCGCTCACCATCGACCTGGAGTTCGATGTAGGCGGCCGCCTGCGCGTCGCCGCCTGCGCTCAGGGCGTGCTCGACGTAGTCGTAGAGCGTCACGTCGAATCCCTGTGCGCGGATGATCTCGAGGAATGCGGCGACCGGGCCGTTGCCGCGACCGGATGCCTCGAACCGGTCGTCACCGTCGCGCAGCGTGATGTCGAGCGCGACGTCGCCCGACAGATCGCTGCGGGTGCTGGTCGCCAGGAGCTCGAAGCGTCCCCAGCGCTCGTCGGCGACCTCCGACGGCAGGTACTCGTCGGTGAAGATCTTCCAGATCTGGTCGCTCGTGACCTCGCCGCCCTCGGCGTCGGTCTTGGCCTGCACCACACCCGAGAAGTCGATCTGCAGCTTGCGGGGAAGATCCAGCGAGTGGTCGGTCTTCAGCAGATACGCGACGCCGCCCTTGCCCGACTGCGAGTTGACGCGGATGACCGCCTCGTACGAGCGGCCGAGGTCCTTCGGGTCGATGGGCAGGTACGGCACGGCCCACTCGATCTCGTCGACGGTGACGCCGGACGCCGCGGCGCGGGCGTCCATCGCCTCGAAGCCCTTCTTGATCGCGTCCTGGTGCGAGCCGCTGAAGGCCGTGAACACCAGGTCGCCGGCCCACGGGCTGCGCTCGTGCACGGGCAGCTGGTTGCAGTACTCGACCGTGCGCTTGACCTGGTCGATGTCGCTGAAGTCGATCTGCGGGTCGATGCCCTGCGTGAACAGGTTGATGCCGAGCGCCACCAGGTCGACGTTGCCCGTCCGCTCGCCGTTGCCGAACAGGCAGCCTTCGATGCGGTCGGCGCCGGCCATGTAGCCGAGCTCGGCGGCGGCGATCGCGGTGCCGCGGTCGTTGTGCGGGTGCAGCGACAGGATGACGTTCTCGCGGTGCGCGAGGCGCCGGCTCATCCACTCGATCGAGTCGGCGTAGATGTTCGGCGTCGCCATCTCGACGGTCGCGGGCAGGTTGATGATGACCTTGCGCTCGGGCGTCGGCTCGAAGATCTCGATGACCTGGTTGCACACGCTCAGCGCGAACTCGAGCTCGGTGCCGGTGTAGCTCTCGGGCGAGTACTCGTAGAAGACCTTGGTCTCGGGGATGCGCTTCTCGAACTCGCGGCACAGGCGTGCGCCCTCGAGGGCGATGTCGATGATGCCCTGCTCGTCGGTGCGGAACACCACCTCGCGCTGCAGGACGCTGGTCGAGTTGTACAGGTGCACGATCGCCTGCTTGGCACCGGCGATGGACTCGTAGGTGCGCTCGATCAGGTGCTCGCGCGCCTGCGTCAGGACCTGGATCGTGACGTCGTCCGGGATGAGGTCCTCTTCGATGAGCTGGCGCACGAAGTCGAAATCGGTCTGGCTCGCCGAGGGGAAGCCGACCTCGATCTCCTTGTAGCCCATCTGCACGAGCAGGTCGAACATGATCCGCTTGCGCTCGGGGCTCATCGGGTCGATGAGCGCCTGGTTGCCGTCGCGAAGATCGACGGCGCACCAGCGGGGTGCGGTCGTGATGCGCTGGTCGGGCCAGGTGCGGTCGGGCAGATTCACGGTGATCTGCTCGTGGAACGGCCGATACTTGTGGGTCGGCAGGCCCGAGGGCTTCTGGGTGTTCTCCATGATGTCGTCGCTTCTCTCGTCTGTTCCGAGCTGCAGCCCGATCGGGGCGGCTCGATGCCTGATGATGCGGGCCAACGAAAAGCTCCGCGACGAGGAAGGCCCTAGAACGAGGTCTCGTCGCGGCGGCTAAGAAGGAGAAGCCGGCCGAAGCGCATGGATTCAGGCTACACCCCGTTGCGAGCGGAGAGCGAACAGATGACGGACGGATGCCGCGGCATCCCGTTTCTGAGACGATCGGCGTCGATGCGACACCATCGAGACATGAGAGGTCTGAGTCGCTCCCTCGGCATCGCCGCCACTGCCGCCGTCGTCATGCTCGCCGTCGCCGCGTGCGCGAGCGCAGGTCCCGGCGGGACGCCCGCACCGGCATCGCTCGGGGCCGTGACCCCGATCCCTCCCGAGGGCGAGGTCGCCGCCACCGGCACCGTGCTCGACACCGGCGGGTCCTCGCAGCTCTGCGTGGGTGCGGTCGCGGAGTCGTATCCTCCGCAGTGCACCGGGATCCCGCTGGAGGGCTGGACGTGGCAGGGCGTCGACGGCGCGGAGTCGTCGGGTGACGTCACGTGGGGCGCCTACGCGGTGCGCGGCACCTACGACGGCGAGACGTTCACCTCGACGCAGCCGCCGATCCTGCTCGCCCTGTACGACCCGATCCGGCCGGAGGACCCGACGGGCGGGAAGCCCGGCGCAGGCGACGAGGCGACCCTCGCCGCCATCCAGGACGAGCTCCCCGGCAAGCTCGGCGACGGGTATCTCGCCTCTTATCCGCAGGACGGCTGGCTCTGGGTCGACGTGGTGTGGGACGACGGGAGCTGGCAGGAGGCGGCGGACGCGGAGTACGGTGCGGACACCGTCATCATCCGCTCGGCGATCACCGAGACCGGAGGGTGAGCCGGGCGGGAATCAGAAGCCGAGACGCCCCAGCTGCTTCGGGTCGCGCTGCCACTCCTTGGCGATCCGCACGTGCAGCTTGAGGAACACCTTGGTGCCCACGAGAGGCTCGATCTGCGCGCGGGCGCGGGCGCCGACGTCGCGCAGGCGCGAGCCCTTGTGCCCGATGATGATGCCCTTCTGGCTGTCGCGCTCCACGACGATGTCGGCGTAGATGTCCGTGAGGTCGGAGTCTTCGCGGGGCTCCACCTCCTGCACGACCACCGCGATCGAGTGCGGCAGTTCGTCGCGCACGCCGTCGAGCGCGGCTTCGCGGATGATCTCGGCGATGCGGTCCTCGGTGGACTCGTCGGTGACGACGCCCTCGGGATACAGCGCGGGCCCCTCGGGCATGAGGGAGAGCAGCTCGTCGCTCAGCACGTCGAGCTGGTCGCGGGTGAGAGCCGACAGCGGGATGACGGCCGCCCAGTCCTCGCGGAGGCTGTCGACCTCCATGAGCCGCTCGGTGATCTGGTCGCGGGAGGCGGCGTCCGTCTTGGTCACGATGGCGACCTTCTTCGCGCGGCCGTACCCGCTGAGCGACTCCGCGATGCGGCGGTCGCCCGGGCCCACCTTCTCGGTCGCGGGAACGCAGAAGCCGATGACGTCGACGTCGCCGAGCACCTGTTCGACGAGGTCGTTGAGGCGCTGACCGAGGAGTGTCCGGGGCTTGTGGAGTCCCGGGGTGTCGACGATGACGAGCTGTCCGGCGGGCCGGTTCAGGATGCCGCGGATCGCGCGGCGCGTCGTCTGGGGCTTGTCGCTCGTGATGGCGACCTTCTCTCCCACGAGGGCGTTCGTGAGGGTCGACTTGCCGACGTTGGGGCGCCCGACGAACGTGACGAAGCCGGAGCGGCCCTCAACGGATTCGGCGGTGGTGCCGGGCTCGGCGTCCGGGGTGGACTCGCTCGCGGTCATGACGTCTCTTCCTTCCGAGGCAGCCGGATCTCGCCGGTGCGGGGGCTCACGATGCGGATCTCGCCCGTGCGCGGTGAGCGGCCGATGTCGAGTGCGGGATCGCCGCGCTCGACGAACACCGTCGAGATGCCGCGCCCGCGTCCGCGCGACGCGCCCCCGGTGAGCACGAGGCCGGCGTACTCGGCGGTGGCGCCCGGCTGCGGCACGCGGCCCAGGGCCTTGCCCAGGAGTCCGCCGATGGAGTCGACGTCCTCGTCCTCGAGCTCGAGGCCGAACAGGTCGCCGACCTCGTCGAGCCCGAGGCGGGCGCTCACGCGGTAGTGACCGGGCTCCAGCTCGGTCACCTCCTCGGCGCGTGGGTCGTACTCGTCCGAGATGTCGCCGACGAGCTCCTCGATGAGGTCTTCGAGCGTGACGAGTCCGGACACGCCGCCGTACTCGTCGACGACGAGACACACGTGCACGGCGTCGCGCTTCATCTGCTGCAGCAGCGTCTCGGCCTTCATCGACTCGGGGACGAACACCGCCGGCCGCGCGATCCGGCTGATCGGTGCGTCCCGCCACCCGGCCTCGTCGCGGAACCCGAACTGCACCAGGTCCTTGAGGTACAGCACGCCGACGACGTCGTCCGCGTCGTCGTCGACGATCGGCATGCGCGAGACGCCCTTCTCGAGGAACAGCGTCATGGCTTCGCGCGTCGAGGTCGAGGCATCCACCGTCACCATGTCGGTGCGCGGCACCATCACGGCCCGCACGAACGTGTCGGTGAAGTCGAACACCGAGTGGATCAGCTCGCGGTCGTCCTGTTCGATGAGCTCGTTCTCGGCCGCTTCGTCGATGATGCTGAGCAGCTGCTCCTCCGACGCGAAGGACGAGCCGCGCGACGCGCCCGGCGTGATGCGCGTGCCGAGCGCGACGAGTCCGTGCGCGAGCGGCCCCAGGATGATGCGCACCCCGCGGACCACCGGAGCCGCCCCGCGCAGCAGTCCGCGGGCGTGCAGCCGGCCCACCGACCGCGGACTGGCGCCGACGACGACGTACGAGACGCCGGTCATGAGCAGGGCCGCCGCCAGCATCGCCCACCAGATGTTGTCGAAGAGGTCGACGAAGGCGACCGTGACGAGCACCGCGGCCGTCGTCTCGGCCAGCACGCGGATGAAGATCACGGCATTGGCGTGCGCATCGGGGTCGTCCCCGATCTTCCGCAGCGACGCCGCGTTGCGGCCGCCTGCTCCGAGCTCGGCGAGGTCCGCGCGGGATGTGACGCTGAGCGCCGCGTCGATCGCGACCATGAGGGCGCCGAACGCGAGCAGGAGCGCTGCAGCGACGAGAAGGAGGGCGGCGGTCATGCGCGAGGTCGTCGGCGTTCGGATGCCTGGAACGAGGTGATGAGCTCGCGCTGCAGTCCGAACATCTCCCGCTCCTCCTCGGGCTCGGCATGGTCGAAGCCGAGGAGGTGGAGCAGGCCATGCGTGGTCAGGAGGATGAGCTCGTCGAGCGTGGAGTGCTTCGCGGCCACCGCCTGGGTCTCGGCGACCTGCGGGCACAGCACGATGTCGCCCAGCAGGCCCGGAGGCGTCGGGGCGTCTTCGGTGCCGGGACGCAGCTCGTCCATCGGGAAGCTCAGCACGTCGGTCGGGCCCGGCTCGTCCATCCACTGGACGTGCAGCGCCTCCATCGCGCCCTCGTCGACGAGGAGGATCGCGACGTCGGCGTCGGGGCTGACGTGCAGTTCGGCGAGGTTGTGCTCCATGAGGCGCAGCAGGACCGTCTCATCGACGGCGATCCCCGATTCGTTGCCGATCTCGATGGTCATGGGCGTCCTCGCTTCGGAAGGTGGTCACGGGGTCCGCCGCCGCGGACGGTGCCGGCGCGGCGCTCGGCTCTGTTGGCGAACTCGGATGCCTCGTCCCGCTCGCGACGCGCGGCGATGCGGCGCTCGTCGTACTCGCTGTAGGCGTCGACGATGCGGCCCACCAGCGTGTGGCGCACGACGTCGTCGCTGGTCAGGTACGAGAAGTGGATGTCGTCGATGTCGCCGAGAACACGGGTCACCAGCCGCAGACCCGACGCGCCCTGCGGGAGGTCGATCTGCGTGATGTCGCCGGTCACCACCATGCGCGTGCCGAAGCCGAGGCGCGTGAGGAACATCTTCATCTGCTCGGGGGTGGTGTTCTGCGCCTCGTCGAGCACAACGAACGAGTCGTTGAGCGTGCGGCCGCGCATGTAGGCCAGCGGCGCGACCTCGATCGTGCCGGTCGCCATGAGCTTGGGCACCAGCTCCGGGTCCATCATCTCGTTGAGCGCGTCGTACAGCGGGCGCAGGTACGGGTCGATCTTGTCGGTGAGCGTACCGGGGAGGAAGCCGAGCCGCTCCCCCGCCTCGACGGCCGGCCGCGTCAGGATGATGCGGCTGACCTCCTTGCGCTGCAGCGCCTGGACGGCCTTCGCCATCGCGAGGTACGTCTTGCCGGTACCGGCGGGGCCGATGCCGAAGACGATGGTGTTCTCCTCGATCGCGTCGACATAGGCCTTCTGACCGAGGGTCTTCGGCCGGATGACCTTGCCCCGCGATGACAGGATCGCCTCACCGAGAACCTCCGAGGGGCGCGGCCCGCCTTCGCTGCGGAGGATGCGGTTCGACGACGCGACGTCGTCCTCGCCGAGCGACTGACCGGCTCGGGTCATCGCGACGAGCTCGTCGACCAGCGTCCGTGCCGCCGCGACGGCCGGCGCCTCGCCCGTGAGCGTGATCTCGTTGCCGCGCACATGCACGTCGACGCCCGGGTGCTCCTTCTCGACGACCCGCAGCAGCCGGTCCTGCGGACCGAGAAGCTGCACCATCGCGACGCCGTCGACCTCGACGTGGTCGCTCACCGTCTCATGACCCGGTTGATCAGGCACCGATACTCTTCTCTTCGAGGCCTCCCGCGAGCACATGGGCGTGCACGTGGAAGATGGTCTGGCCCGCGTTCGGGCCGGTGTTGAAGACCAGGCGGAAGTCCCCGTCCGAATGCTCGGCGGCGACCGTGTTCGCGAGTCCCACGAGCTCCGCCATGAGGTCCGGGTCGCCGGCGGCGAGCTCGACGACGTTGTGGTACTCCTCGGTCTTGGGGATCACCAGCAGGTGCACAGGCGCCTTCGGGGCGATGTCACGGATGGCGAATGCGTTCTCGGTCTCTGCGATGATCTCGGACGGGATCTCCCCGTCCAGGATGCGCGTGAAGATCGAAGGCTCACTCATGTCGCAAGTCTACCGACGGGGCCTTGCGACCGGCTCCGGGAGCGGTCGGTGAGCCTCCCCGGTCGGTGAGCCTCCCCGGTCGGTGAGCCTCCCCGGTCGGTGAGCCTCCCCGGTCGGTGAGCCTCCCCGGTCGGTGAGCCTCCCCGGTCGGTGAGCCTGTCGAACCGTCACCACCGCCCGAGCGCGGTGCTGACGACGGCCAGCGCCGCGGGACCCGCGGTCGAGGTGCGCAGCACCGTGTCGCCGAGGCGCACGAGTCGCGCGCCCGCGGCAGCGAGTGCGTCGAGCTCTTCGGGGGCGATGCCGCCTTCGGGTCCGACGACGAGCACGATGTCCCGCGCCTCACCCGGGTCCACCGCGAGTGCGCCGAGCCGCTCGGTCGCCGTCGGCTCGAGGATCAGGACGAGGGATGCTGCCGCCCGGCGCGCGACCGCCGCGGTCGTGGTCATCTCCGCCACCTCCGGCACCCACGCGCGGTGGGCCTGCTTCGCGGCCTCCCGCACGATGGTCGCCCAGCGGGCGCGGCCCTTCGAGGCCTTCGCCGCGTCCCAGCGGGACACGCTGCGGGCGGCCTGCCACGGCACGATCTCGTCGACGCCGAGCTCGGTCGCCGCCTGCACGGCGAGCTCGTCCCGGTCTCCCTTGGCCAGGGCCTGCACGAGTACGATGCGCGGGCTCGGGGGCGCAGCATCCGTCCGTCCGCCGATGCGCACGACCACCTCGCGGGGCGCCACCGACTCGACCGTGCCGGTGAGCCACGCACCGCGGCCGTCGCCGACCGTGACCTCTTCGCCGACGCGCACCCTGCGCACCGTCGAGGCGTGGTGAGCCTCCGCGCCGGTGAGCGTCACGGCGTCGCCGGGAGCGGCGCCGACGGGCTCGTCGAGGAGGAAGTGCAGTGCCACGGGTCAGCTGTTCCGGAAGCGGTCGCGGAGCTTCGCGAACAGGCCCTGGTGGAACTCGGCGAGCTTGGGGGCCGGTGCCTTGGTGCGCTTCGCGAAGTCCTCGATGAGGGCGCGCTCCTTGTGGTCGAGGCGCGTGGGAGTGACGACGTGCACGCCGACCTTGAGGTCGCCGCGCTGCGAGCCGCGCAGCGGCGTGATGCCGCGGCCCTTGATCGTGAGGATGTCTCCGGCCTGCACGCCCGCCCGCACCTCGAGGTCGACCGGGCCGTCGAGCGACTGGATGGTCGTCGTCGTGCCGAGGATCGCGTCGGGCATCGACACCTCGAGCGTCGCCAGCAGGTCGTCGCCGTCACGGCTGAACACCTCGTGCGGCTGCACCGTGACCTCGATGTACAGGTCGCCGTTGGGGCCGCCGGCCGGGCCGACCTCGCCCGAACCCGGAAGCTGCAGGCGGAGTCCGGTCTCGACGCCGGCCGGGATGTCGAGCGACACGGTGCGGCGGGCGCGCACGCGGCCCTGCCCCTGGCAGGTCGCGCACGGGTACGGGATCGTCGTGCCGTAGCCCTGGCAGACGTTGCACGGCTGCGTCGTGACGACGTTGCCGAGGAGGCTCCGCACCTGGCGCTGCACGTTGCCGGTGCCGTGGCAGATGTCGCACGTCACCGGGCTCGTCCCGGGCTGGCAGCACGAGCCCTGACAGGTCTCGCACACGACGGCCGTGTCGACCTCGATGTCGCGGTGCGTGCCGAACACGACATCGCCGAGCTCGAGGGTGACGCGGACCAGCGCGTCCTGGCCGCGCTCGCGGCGCGATCGTGGCCGCCCGCCGCGCGATCCGCCCGCCGCCCCGAAGAAGGTCTCGAAGATGTCGTTGAACCCGCCGAAGCCACCGGCCCCACCGCCGAACGGCGAGTCGCCGCCGCCCATGTCGTAGCGGGCGCGCTGATCGGGGTCGCTGAGGACGTCGTACGCGTGCGTCACGAGCTTGAAGCGCTCGGATGCCTCCTCGCCCGGGTTCACGTCCGGGTGCAGCTGTCGGGCCAGCCGCCGGTACGCCTTCTTGATCTCGTCGGTGGAGGCGTCGCGTGAGACGCCGAGGACCTCGTAGTGGTCAGCCACTTTCGCCTTCCTGCCGCGGCCGCGCCGCGGGATCGTGTGTGCGCGCGTGCGTCAGCGGGAGCTGTCGTCCTGCTCGAGCATGCGCGTGAGATAGCGCGCGACGGCGCGGACCGTCGCGAGGTTCGTGGGGTAATCCATGCGCGTCGGGCCGAGCACGCCGACGCGGGCGAGAGAGCCCGTCGCGTCGTAGTCGCTGGCGACGACGGATGCCTCGGCCAGGCCGAAAGCCTCGTTCTCGCGGCCGATGCTCGCGGCGAGGCCGTGCTCGTCGGCGACCATCTCGCCCATGAGCCGCAGCAGGGTCACCTGCTCCTCGATCGCCTCGAGGAGCGGATAGATGCTGCCGCGGAAGTCGGATTCCCGGCGTGCGAGGTTGGCGCTGCCGGCCATCACGAGCTTGTCCTGGCGGAACTCCTCGAGCTCCTCGGCGACGGCGCGGACGATCTCGTCCGTCGCGCGCTCGTGCGCCGGAGCCTGCGCATCCGGTCCCTCGAGGCGCTCGGCGATGCGCTGCAGTCCTTCGCGCACGGGCCGGCCGACCAGGAGGGTGCCGAGCCCCGCGCGGATGTGCGCGAGGTCGACGTCGTCGAAGTCCTCGCCGACGAACGTCAGGCGCTGCGACACGCGTCCCGTGTCGGTGACCACGATCACCAGCATCCGTCCGCCGCCGAGCTGGACCAGCTCGACGTGGGTGACGGTCGCGCGCGCGAACGACGGGTACTGCACGATCGCGACCTGGCCGGTCAGCTGCGTGAGGGCGCGCACGGTGCGCACGAGGACGTCGTCGAGGTCGCCGGAGCCGTCGAGGAACGAGGCGATGGCCGCCCGCTGGGCCGGCGAGAGCGGCCGGAGCTCTGCGAGATGGTCGACGAAGACGCGGTAGCCCTTGTCAGTGGGCACGCGGCCCGACGAGGTGTGCGGCGCGACGATGAGCTCTTCGTCTTCGAGCAGCGCCATGTCGTTGCGGATCGTCGCGGCGGACACGCCGAAGGCGTGCCGTTCGACGATCGCCTTGCTGCCGACCGGCTCGCGCGTGTCGACGTAGTCCTGGACGATCGCCCGCAGCACCTGCAGACCTCGTTCGCTGACCATCCCGCCTCCTCACGCCGCAGCTGGCACTCGCACGACTGGAGTGCCAATTCTATCCGATGCCCCTGCCCGGATCGTCGAGCGACGCCGGGATGGATCGTGATCGTCGTCCGACCCGCGATCGTGCCGGGGCTAATCGGTGAGCGCCCGCACCACCGCGTCGGCGAGCAGGCGACCGCGCCGCGTGAGCACGACCCTCCCGCGTAGCGCGGCGGGACCCTCGATGAGCCCGTCCGCGATCAGCGCGGCGACTGCGTGACGGCCTTCGCCGAGGAGCTCCTCGACGGGGAGGCCCTCGCGGATGCGGGTGCGCAGCAGCACGCTCTCGAGGTTCCTGGCCGCGGCATCCGGGATCTCGCGCCCCGCGGCCGGCGACTCCCCCGCGGCCAGTCGCTGCGCGTAGGCGGCGGGGTGCTTGACGTTCCAGAACCGCACGCCGGCGACGTGGCTGTGCGCGCCGGGACCGAAGCCCCACCAGTCCGCGCCGACCCAGTACGCGAGGTTGTGGCGGGAGCGGTGCGCGTCACCGCGCGCCCAGTTCGACACCTCGTACCACTCGAACCCCGCGTCCGCGAGCAGGTCGTCTGCGAGCTCGTACATGTCGGCCTGCAGGTCGTCGTCGGGTGCGACGACCTCGCCACGGCGGATCTGGCGAGCGAGCTTCGTGCCGTCCTCGATGATGAGCGCGTACGCCGAGATGTGGTCGGGCTCGAGGGAGACCGCCGCCTCAAGCGACGCGCGCCAGTCGTCGAGCGATTCACCCGGTGCGCCGTAGATGAGGTCGACGCTGACGTCGAGCCCGGCCCCGCGCGCAGCGGCCACCGCCGTGCGGACGTTGTCGGGATCGTGCGTGCGATCGAGGGCCGCGAGAACGTGCGGGACGGCCGACTGCATGCCGATGGAGAGGCGCGTGACCCCGGATGCCGCGAGCTCGGCCGCGACCGCGGGCGTGACCGTGTCGGGGTTGGCCTCGACAGTGATCTCGGCCCCGTCGGCGACACCGAACGTGTCGCGGACGCCGGCCAGCATGCGTGCGAGGTCGCCGGGCGGGAGCAGCGTCGGGGTGCCGCCGCCGAAGAACACCGTCGACGCGGGACGGTTCCCTCCGGCGCGCTCGAGCACGGGCGCCGCCAGCTCGATCTCACGAAGCAGCGTGTCGGCGTACTCGTCCTGGCGGGCGCCCCGCAGCTCGGACGACGTGTACGTGTTGAAGTCGCAGTACCCGCAGCGGACGCGGCAGAAGGGGACGTGCAGATACACGCTGAACTCTGCGGCCGGATCGATGCGCGTGCCGGCCGGCAGCGAGCCGTCCGAGGGAACGGGCTCGCCGAGGGGAAGAGCGGAGCCCATCAGCGCCTCACGCGGGAGTCGTGTACAGCGGCGAGATCGCGCGCAGGTACCGCGTGAACAGCTCGCGACGACGGCGCTTCGTGAGCCCCGGAAGCATCCGGTACAGCACGGCACGGGGCGCGTCGAAGGCTCGGACGGTGAACCAGACCTCGTCGTTGTCGTACCAGTCGAGCATGAACGACTCCTCGCCGCTCACGACGGAGTCGCTCACGGTCCCGAGCGCGAAGCCCACCCGCCGAGGCTCCTCGACGGCGAAGATGACGCGCAGCTCCGCGTCGGCGCGGAGCCCCTTGACGCGGCCGTCGACGCGGATCGTCGTGCCCGCGCCCACGAACGGGGTCCCGTCCGCGTCGAAGCGCTGCTCGGCCTCGGAGCGACTGGGCTTGACGGGGTTGCCCTCGGCGTCGAAGCTCACCCCCGAGTACATGGGACCGGAGGCGGGGCGCACGTCGGTGACGTCGAGCCCGGCACCGCGCTGGGCGGTCCACGACATCAGCGCCTCGCTCGCGGCGCGGAAGCGCGCTTCGCCGCTGCCGATCCGCCACGACTGCTCTGCAGGGATGCTGCGCTCCGGCGGATACTGCATCAGATCCGGCGCTTGGGTCGCCCCGACAGCGGCGTAGTCGACGGTGTCGTCACGGAAGGTTCCTCGACGCATGGATTCCAGCCTACTTCGCGAGTCGCATCACTTCTTGGCAGGACCCTCGACGTCGCCTGAGAGCGCGGCGATGAACGCCTCTTGGGGGACCTCGACGCGACCGACCATCTTCATGCGCTTCTTGCCCTCCTTCTGCTTCTCGAGGAGCTTGCGCTTGCGGGAGATGTCACCGCCGTAGCACTTGGCGAGGACGTCCTTGCGCATCGCGCGGATGTTCTCGCGAGCGATGATGCGGGCGCCGATGGCGGCCTGGATCGGCACCTCGAACTGCTGACGAGGGATGAGCTTGCGCAGGCGCTCGGTCATCATCGTGCCGTAGGCGTACGCCTTGTCGCGGTGCACGATCGAGCTGAACGCGTCGACCTTGTCGCCCTGCAGCAGGATGTCGACCTTCACGAGGTCGGCCGTCTGCGAACCGGCGGGCTCGTAGTCGAGGCTCGCGTAACCCTGCGTCTTGGATTTGAGGTGGTCGAAGAAGTCGAACACGATCTCGCCGAGGGGCATGTGGTAGCGGAGCTCCACGCGGTCCTCGCTGAGGTACTCCATGCCCAGGAGCGACCCGCGGCGGGACTGGCACAGCTCCATGACGGTGCCGACGTAGTCCTTGGGGAGCAGGATGCCGACCTTGACGACCGGCTCGGACACCTCGGCGACGCGCCCGTCCGGGTACTCGCTCGGGTTGGTGACGACGACGGTCTCGCCGGTGTCGGTCGTGACCTCGTACGTCACCGAGGGTGCGGTCGTGATGAGGTCGAGGTCGAACTCGCGCGAGAGGCGCTCGGTGATGATCTCGAGGTGCAGCAGGCCCAGGAAGCCGCAGCGGAAGCCGAAGCCGAGCGCCACCGACGTCTCCGGCTCGTACTGGAGGGACGCGTCCGACAGCTTGAGCTTGTCGAGCGCCTCACGCAGGTCGGCGTAGTCGCTCTGATCGATCGGGTAGATCCCCGAGAAGACCATGGGCTTCGGGTCGGTGTAGCCGGACAGCGGCTCGGTCGCGGGCTTGCGCTGGTTGGTGATCGTGTCGCCCACCTTGGACTGGCGGACGTCCTTCACACCGGTGATCAGGTAGCCGACCTCGCCGACGCCGAGCCCCTTGGTGGGGACCGGCTCGGGGCTCGAGACGCCGATCTCGAGGAGGTCGTGCGTCGCCTTGGTCGACATCATCTGGATGCGCTCGCGCGGCTCCAGCTTGCCGTCGACCATGCGGACGTAGGTCACCACACCGCGGTACGAGTCGTACACCGAATCGAAGATCATGGCGCGGGCGGGGGCATCCGGATTCCCCTTCGGCGCGGGGATCTGCTCGACGATGCGGTCGAGCAGTGTCTCGACGCCCATGCCGGTCTTACCGCTCACGCGCAGCACGTCATCGGGCGAGCCGCCGATGAGGCCGGCCAGCTCTGCGGCGTACTTCTCGGGGTCGGCGGCCGGCAGGTCGATCTTGTTGAGCACCGGGATGATGTGGAGGTCGTTCTCGAGCGCGAGGTAGAGGTTCGCGAGGGTCTGCGCCTCGATGCCCTGCGCGGCGTCGACGAGCAGGATCGCACCCTCGCAGGCGGCGAGTGAACGTGAGACCTCGTACGTGAAGTCCACGTGACCGGGGGTGTCGATCATGTTGAGCGCGAAGGTCTGGTCAGCCGTGGCCCACGGCATGCGCACGGCCTGCGACTTGATCGTGATGCCGCGCTCGCGCTCGATGTCCATGCGGTCGAGGTACTGCGCGCGCATATCGCGGTCGGAGACGACGCCGGTGATCTGCAGCATGCGGTCGGCCAACGTCGACTTGCCGTGGTCGATGTGGGCGATGATGCAGAAGTTGCGGATCAGCTCGGGCGGCGTGGCAGAGGGCTCGAGGGGCTTCAGGGCGCGCGGTGACATGTCCAGACGATTGTACGGGTGCGCGCCGCCCGGCGAACCCCGGCGACGGCGTGCGGGTCAGGCCGGGGCGGGGATGCGGCTCAGCCCCTCGAGCAGCTCGTCGCGGTCGCTGGCCACGCACACGCGGATCCAGCCCTCGCCCGAGGCACCGAACGCGCTTCCGGGAGCGACAGCGACACCCTGCTCGTCGAGGAACCGCTCGCACCAGGCGACGACGTCGCCGCCGGAGACGTGCGTGACGTCGATCCAGAGATAGAAGGCCCCTGTGGGGTCGAGGTAGCGGAGCCCCCGGGCGTCGAGGAGCGCCGTGGCAGCGGCGAGGTTGTCGCGGTAGTGCGCCGCGCTGTGGCCGACCGGCGCCTGGTCGCCGATGAGCGCCTCTGCGGCCGCCCGCTGCGACGGCTCGTCGACGCAGCTGACCACGGACTCCTGCACCCGCAGCATGGTCTGCCGCCATCCCGGAGGCGTGACCAGCCACCCGACCCGCGCTCCGGTCATCGCGTACGTCTTCGACATCGAGAACACCGACAGCACGCGGCCGCCGTCGTCCAGCGTCGCGGGGCTCACGTGCGGCTCACCCCACGTGAAGCGCTCGTACACCTCGTCGCTGATGAGCCACAGGTCGCGGCGGCGCGCCAGGCCGATCAGCGCCTCCAGCGTCGGGCGGTCGAAGGTCGACCCGAGCGGGTTGGAGGGGGTGTTCACGATGATCGCGCGCGTCCGCGGGGTGACCAGCGACTCGAGCTCGGCGAGATCGGGCTGGAACGCGCGCTCGGGACGCAGCGGATACGGCACCGGCGTGGCCTGCCTGAGATGGGCGTTCATCGTGAAGGTCGTGTACCCGGGATCGGGCACCAGCACCTCGTCGTCCTGCGACAGAGTGAGCGCCATCGCCAGATGCAGCGCCTGGGTGGCGCCGACCGTGACCCAGATCTGCTCGATGTCGACGTCGAGGGCGTTCTCACGAGCGAGCTTGTCGCGGATCGCTTCGCGAAGCGCCGCGATGCCGCCGTTGGGGGTGTATCGGATCGCACCCTCGCGCCACGCCTGGGACGCGGCATCCCTGACACGCTCGCCCGCGACCTCGCCCGGCTCCCCCACCGCGAGGATGATCGTGCCGGGGCGGCGCAGGGCGCGCTCGAGGATGTGACGCACACCGGAACCCGGCATGCGCGCGATGTGCGGGGCGATCTCGGGCATGCCGCCATGCTAAGCGGGCACGCACGGCTACCCTGGCGTCATGGTCGTCCAGGTCGTCCTCGTGCACGGCATCCGGACGTCCGCGACGATGTGGCGCGCGCAGGTGGAGTACCTGACCCAGCGGGGCAACCCGGTGACGGCGGTCGACCTCCCCGGGCACGGTTCCCGCATGGGTGAGGAGTTCACCCTCGAGTCCGCGTTCGCCACGATCGATTCCGCGGTGCGCGCCGCGGCGGAGCGCGGCCCGGTGCTGCTGTCGGGTCACTCGATGGGCGGCCTGCTGTGCATCGAGTACGTCGGGGCGGAGGATCCCCCGCCGGTCGCGGGCTTCATCGCGGCGTCGTGCACCGCGATCCCGCGCGGCGTGGGGCTCGCGACGTACCGCGTGCTGGCCCGCGGCTTCGATTCCCTTCCCGACCGAGGGATGTGGCTGACCGACCGGATGCTCGACCGCATCCTTCCCGACGAGACCCGCGCCGACTTCGGCGCCGGCGGCTACGCACTCGATGCGCAGGACATCGCGCTGCGCAGCCTCTCGGTGCTCGATCTGCTCGCGGCCCTCCATCGCATCGACGTGCCGCTGTGGTTCGTCAACGGACAGTGGGACCAACTCCGCCTGAACGAGAAGCTGTTCATGAGGGTCGCGCAGCACGCAGAGCTGATCGTCGTGCCGCGGACGACCCATCACGTGACGGTGATGCGCCCGCGCGTGTTCAACGCCCTGCTCGAAGTCGCCCTCCGCACGCTGGAGGCGTCACACGCCTGACGGCTGGCGCTCGCGGCTGCGGATTGCGTACGTCATGAAGCCGCCCGCGATCGACAGGATTCCTCCCACGAGGAACAGCAGCCAGAAGCCGCCCACGAGGGCGACGAGACCGGCGCCGAGGAGCGGGCCGATGAGCTGGCCGAGGCTCGCCGAGACGTTCACGAAGCCGAGGTCGCGGGCGTGGTCCTCGGGATACGGGAGCAGGTCCGTGCCGAGGGCGAGTCCCACGGACATGTACGCGCCGTAGCCGACGCCGAGGAGGGCCGCCGCGATCATCGCGGTGGTGAGCGACGGCGCCACCACCAGGATGATCGACGCGAGCCCCTGCACGACGGCCGACCACACGACGAACGGGATCCGCCGGCCGGTGCGGTCCGAGATCCACCCCGACGCGATCGAGGAGGCCACCACGAACAGGGTGTAGACGAGGATCAGGAGCAGCAGCTCGTCCTCGGCCGTCGCGGGGTCGCGGTGCAGGCCGTAGAGCAGGAAGAAGAGCAGCAGGCCGGTTCCGAGCGCGTTGCCGATGTTCACGGTGAGGCGCCCGGCGAGCAGCCACGCGAAGTCGCGATCGCGCAGCGCCGCGAGCCGTTCGCCGAGCGTGCGCACCTGGCGGGCGACGGCGACGTCCGAGCGCGCGGGCGGATCGGGCAGCAGGAGCGCCGCCGCGGTGCCCACCACCGCGAGGAAGCCGGCGAGGACGAGGTAGCCGACCACGACGCCGAGCTCGAGCAGCACGATGACGCCGACGCCCACCACGATGCCGAGGGCCTGAGACGACGATACGGCGGCGGATGCTGCGCCCCGCTGCGTCGTGAGCTGATCGGCGATGAGGGCGGTGAAGGCCGCGGAGGCGACGGCGACGCCGACCGAGACGCCGACCCAGGCGAGTCCCACGCCCCACGGACCCGATGCGAAGGCGATCGCGGTGAGCGACGCGGTGCCGAGCCACACTCCGCCGAGCGCCCAGGGGCGCCGGCGACCCATCCTGCCGCGGGTGCGATCGGACAGGCCGCCGGCGACCGGGGCGGCGATCACGCCGGCGATACCGCCCATCGCCAGCACGAGGCCGGAGGACACCACGCCCGACACCCACCCGTCGGCATCGTCGGGCGTGTTGAGCTGCAGCGGGATGAGCAGCTGCAGCGGCGTGAGCTGCACCGTCCAGAGCGCGAGCCACGCCAGCGTGAAGAGCGTGAACCAGCCGACGCCGACCTTGGCGCCCTGCCGGGCGCTCACGCGTGTGCCTCCGCGATGAGGGCGCGGTACCAGTCGAACGACGCCTTCGGCGTGCGTGCCGAGGTGTCGAAGTCGACGTGGACGAGACCGAACCGCTGGGACCAGCCGTCCGCCCACTCGAAGTTGTCCAGGAGCGACCACACCGTGTACTCCCGCACGTCGACGCCCGCAGCGGCGGCCGCGCCGACGGCGTCGATGTGTCCCGCGAGGTAGGAGATGCGGTCGGCGTCGGGGACTGGTCCGTCGACGTGGTCAGGTTCGGGGAAGGACGCCCCGTTCTCGCCGATCACGAGCGGCGGCAGGCGGTCGCCGTAGCGTTCGCGGAAATCGAGCAGGAGGCCGGTGAGGGCCGCGGGCACGATCGGCCACTCGGATCCGAAGCCTGTGACGGCCGCGCCGGGTGTGGGCACGATCTCGAACGGGACCGGGCTGCCCTCGGGAGCGGCGGCGATCGTCGTCGGGTTGTAGAAGTTGATCCCGTAGAAGTCCCCCGGCGCGGAGATCAGCTCCAGATCGCCGTCCTCGACGGGCATGGGCGGGATGCCGAACGCGTCGAGGTCGGGGTACGCGCCGGTCAGGACGGGGTCGGCGAAGACGCGGTTGTGGAGCAGGTCGTACACGGCCGCGGCTGCGAGGTCGGCATCCGTGTCTCCGGTCGGGAGCACCAGGGTGTGATTGTTGACGATCCCGACCTCCTCGGCACCCGCCGCGCGCAGCGTGCGGAGGGCGAGGCCGTGCGCGAGCAGCTGGTGGTGCACTGTCGGCAGCGCGCCGAACAGCAGCTGCTTGCCCGGCGCGAGCGTGCCGACGGCATAGCCCTGCAGCGACGTCGAGACCGGCTCATTGAGCGTGTACCAGTGGCGGATGCTGCCGCCCAGCGCCTCCGCGACGATCTCGGCGTACTCGCCGAAGCGCAGCGCCGTGTCGCGGTCGAGCCATCCGCCGCGCTCTTCCAGGACGCTCGGCAGATCCCAGTGGTACAGCGTCGCGAAGGGCGTCACCCCCGCCTCGAGCAGGTCGTCGGCGAGGCGTCGGTAGTAGTCGAGGCCCGCCTGCAGGACGGGACCGCCGGGCTCGGGCTGCACGCGCACCCACGAGATCGAGAAGCGGTAGCGGTCGACGCCGAGCCCGGCGAGCAGCGCCACGTCTTCGTGATGACGTCGGTAGCTGTCAGGACCGGGATCGGCGGTCGCGCCGTCGCGCACCGCGCCGGGCGTGCCGACGAAGTCGTCCCAGATCGACCGGCCCCGCCCGTCGGCGGCGCGCGAGCCCTCGACCTGGAACGCGGCGGTCGCCGCGGACCACCGGAAGCCCGGCGGGAACGGCGAGAGATCGACAGACGGATGCTGCGGCACGGCGGACTCCTTCGTCACGGAGCGCGCATCCCCAGCGGCGCGCGCACCCACGCGTAGATCATGCATCATCGAAGGGCTCTGCCGTGCACGCCTGTGGACGTCAATGAGTCACCGGTTCACCTGGTAGAATCCTTGTTTGGCTTGCGTGTGGGTTCGCCCTCACGACCGCCGCGAAGCGCCCCTCTCTCGCTGACCGGCACACAAATCCGATTCACCTTCGAACGAAAGACGTCGACACGTGGCGAACATCAAGTCGCAGATCAAGCGCAACAAGACCAACGAGAAGGCGCGCGAGCGCAACAAGGCCGTCAAGAGCGAGCTGAAGACGCACGTCCGTCGCACCCGCGAGGCGATCGCGGCCGGCGACAAGGCCGCGGCCGAGAAGGCGCTGGGCACGGCGACCAAGAAGCTCGACAAGGCCGTCAGCAAGGGCGTCATCCACCAGAACCAGGCGGCGAACCGCAAGTCGGCCATCGCCAAGCAGGTCGCCGCTCTCTGAGCCTCTGACACGCTCCGCGACCCCGAGTCGCGTGAAGGCCCGTCCCCCAAGGGGCGGGCCTTTCGCTTGCCTTCGCGGTCGCCGAGTCAGGCGCCGTACGGCGCCCGCGTGGCGATCACCGTGATCATGCGCTCGAGGGCGAACACCGCGTCGCGCGAGCCGCCCTTGACCTCGGCATCCGCCCGTGCCGTCGCCTGGATCGCGCGGCCGAGACTCTCTTCGTTCCAGCCGACCAGGTCGCGGCGCGCGCGATCGATCTGCCAGTCCTTCATGCCGAGCCGCGAAGCGAGGGCCTTCGCCGGCTCGCGGTTGCCCGCGACCCGCGCCATCGTGCGCAGCTTCATGGCGACGGCCGCGACGAGCGGCACCGGGTCGGCGCCCGAGGCCAGGGCGTGCCGGAGCGCGATGAGCGCCTCACCGTAGCGCCCCGCGATCGCCGTGTCGGCGACCGTGAAGGCCGACGTCTCGACGCGGCCCCCGTAGTAGCGCTCGACGATCTGGTCGGTGATGTCGCCGGGAACGTCCGCGATGAGCTGCTGGCACGCCGCAGCGAGCTCGGTGAGGTCGTCGGCGAACGCGGAGACGAGCGCGCGCAGCGCGGTCGGCGCGATGCGCTTCTTCGCGGCCTGGAACTCGCCCGCGGCGAAGTCGAAGCGGTCCGAGTCACGTTTGACGGCCGGGCACGCGATCTCGACGCCCGAGCCCTCACCCGCACGGATCGCGTCGAGCAGCTTCTTGCCGCGCACGCTCGCACCCGTGTGCCTGAGCACGACCGTCGCGCCGTCCTGCGGCGCGGCGAGGTAGGCGACGGCCTCGGCGAGGAACGTGTCGGAGCACTTCTCGACGCCGCTCACCCGGACCAGCCGCGGCTCGCCGAACAGCGACGGCGAGGTGACGCCGAGGAGTGTGCCGGCGGCATAGTCGTCGGCACGGATGTCGGACACCTCGAGCGTCGGGTCTTCGGCGCGCAGATAGTCGCGCACGCCGGCGATCGCCCGTTCGGCGCAGACCTCCTCAGGCCCGGAGACGAGCACGATCGGCGCCGGCTGCGGGGCCCGCCATGACAACTGGGGAATGGCGCTGCGCGCGGCCTTCGCGGGTGCTCGGCGTGCGGGGGAAGCCATTCCCCCAGCCTACCGACGCCCACCGACGCAGGCCGCCTTCCTTCACCCGCCGCGGTCGCGCCACAGGGACATCGCACCGGTCTCGGCGCTCCACAGCGCGATAGCGCCGTCGCGGTCGGTGCGCAGGATCCTCGCGTCGACGTCGGCGAGGATCTTCAGCGCCTCGTCGCGCGGATGCCCGTAGTCGTTGTCGGCGCCCACCGTGACGAGCGCGATCGACGGCCGTGCGGCGGCGTAGAGTCCTGCGTCCTGATCGGCGCTGCCGTGATGAGCGGTCTTGACGATCGTGTAGGGCGGATCCAGCGCCCCCGATGCCGTCAGCAGCCGCTGCGGCGAGGCAGAGAGGTCGCCGAGCAGGAGGGTCGACGGGATGCCGCCGCCTCGGACGTCGAGCACGACACTCGCATCGTTTCCGGACGGGAAGGCCCGGCTGCCAGCCTTCGGCCAGAGCACCCGCCACCGTGCACCCCCCAGCGACCCGCTGAGCCCGGCGGACGCCTCGGTCGCGCGGGCTCCCCGCGCCGTCAGCGAGGCGATCGCGGCCTGCCCCGTCGCGTCGCCCGGTCCGTGGAGCACTGTGCCGACGCGACCGCGCACCGCATCGAGCCCGCCGATGTGGTCGAGGTCGTAGTGGGTGAGGACGAGCAGGTCGATGCGGTCGATCCCGGCACGCGAGAGGCAGACGGCGAGCGGTTCGGGATCGGGCCCGGTGTCGATCAGCGCGACGGCGCCCTCCGAACGGAGCAGGACGGCATCTCCTTGGCCGACGTCGCAGGCGAGCACCGCCCAGGCGCCGGGCAGGGTCCATCGGCCGGCGATCGTGGTCAGCGCGCCGGCTCCGAGGCCGCCACCGGTCAGCACGGCGACGACCACGATCGCGGTCCCGCGTGTGGCCCGTCGAGCCCGCGAGCCGCCGCGGTCGAGCGCGATCGCGAGCCCGATCGACAGGCCCACCCCCGCGAGGGCCACCGCGCCGGGGATGCCCTCCAGCCAGGGCAGCGCGTCGGCGGGGAGCGCCGATGCGGTCGTCGCCGTCGCGGCGATCCATGACGCCGGCAGCCAGGCGAGTGCCGCGAGACCCCACTGCAGCCACGGCAGCGGGGCGCTGAGACACGCCGCGAGCCCGAGCACGGTCGCCGCCGGTGCTGCAGGGCCGGCGAGGAGGTTGGCGAGCACGCCGTAGACGGGCACCGTCGGCTCGATGAGGATCAGCAGCGGGCCGCACGCGAGCTGGGCGGCGAGCGGCACCGCGAGGGCGAGCGCCAGCGGCCGCGGGACTGCTCTGGCCAGGCCGGTGGCGAGCGGACGCGCCCAGAGCAGCAGAGACCCCGTCGCGACGACCGAGAGAGCGAATCCGAGCGAGGCGGCGAGCCACGGATCCAGCACGAGGAGCAGGGCGACGGCGACTGACAGCAGGGCCATACCCGCACCGGCGCGGCCGAGCAGCACGGCGAGCATCGCGATCGCGGCCATCGCAGCCGCGCGCACGACGCTCGGCTCCGGCGTGACCAGGAGCACGAAGCCGGCGAGGACCGCGATTCCGCAGGCGACGCGAAGCTCTCTCGAGGCACCGAGTGCGGCGGCGAGGGCGAACGCGATGCCGACGACGAGCGCGCAGTTGGCGCCCGACACGGCGGTGAGGTGCGACAGCGAGGACTCCTTCATCGCGGCGTCCAGGGACGGCGACACGATCGACGTGTCGCCCACCGCGAGTCCCGGTACGAGCCCCGCGCCCTCCCCGGGCAGACCGTGCACGGCCGCGACGAGCCCTCGGCGCAAGCCACCGGCGACGGCTGCGGCGCCGCTCGGCGGCTTCACCACCTCCACCCCGCGCGACGCCCACACCTCGAGCACCGCCCGCTCCCCCGGACGTCCGGGTTTCGCGGTGCCGTGGGCGTCGACGGTGGAGCCGACGTCGAGCTGCCAGAGGCGGTCGACGTCGTCCGGCGAGACCCGCACGGCGATCTCGACCCCTGCGCCGTAGATCTCATCGCCGATCGTCACGCGGGACGCCCGGGCATCGAAGGCGAGCGAGCCGTCGGCGCGTCGCTCGATCTTGCCGATGACGTCCGCGCGGATGGCGACGGCCCGGCCGCCCGTGAGGGCGAGATCCTCGACGGCGGTCCGGGCCGGCTGTGCGAGGGCGACGTGCGACGCGGCGGCCGCGGAAGCCGCCCCCGCGAGCACGACGATCACGAGCGCACGGCGCACGGCGGCCCGAGGCATCCGGAATCGCGCCCGTGCGCCGCCCTGGCGAGACGGATGGCCGTCGCGTGTGCTCAGGCTCAGGACAGCCGTCGTCAGGCCGAGGACGAGCGCCCAGAGGGTGAGAGCGATCCAGGGCGATGCCGCAGGAGCGAGGATCGCGGCGGCGGCGACGGCCCAGCATGCTGCCGCGACCGGGACCAGCCGCAGTCCGAGTCGGCGACGCACGTCACACCGTCACGAGGTCGCGCAGCGACTCGAGCATCTTGTCGCCGATGCCGGGGACGGCGAGCAGATCCTCGATGCTCGTGAATCCGCCGTTGTCGTCGCGCCACGCGATGATGCGCTCGGCGAGCGCCGGACCGATGCGTGGCAGCGTCTCGAGGAGAGTCGCGTCGGCCGTGTTGAGATCGACGCGCGTCTCGGCCGGCGGCGCGGGTCCGGGTGCTCCCGCGGTCGGCGGCGCCTCCCCTTCGCGGGGCACGGGCAGCTGTTCGCCGTCGTCGAGCGTGCGCGCCAGGTTGACCGCGTCGCGGTCCGCATCATCGGCGAACCCGCCGGCGGCCGCGATCGCATCGACGACGCGGGAGCCCGTCGGGAGCACGTACAGGCCAGGGGTGCGCACCGCACCCGAGACGTGCACGTAGAGCCTTGAGGCGGGTGTCGCCGCGGCCGCGGGCGTCTGGTCGATGACCACCTCGTCGACAGGTGCCATCGCGCCGCGAAGGATGCCGATCCCGACAGTGATCGCCAGCGCGGCGATCACGAGCGCGACGACGGCGCCGATCCCGAGACGGGGACGCGCGGTGAGGGGCGGGGGCGACGCGCCCTCGGAGCGGTCGCCGGCGGTCACGGCCCCACGCTAGGAGGCGGGAGGGGCCGGAGACGCAGCGGGTCCCGGGGATGTGCATACCCCCGGGACCCGGTCCTCCTGTGGAGGAGGCTCAGTGCGTGCTGAAGCTGACGACCTTCGGCGGACGGACGACCACCCGCGTGATCTCGCGTCCTGCGAGCGAGCGCACCACCTTCTCATCGGCGCGGGCGAGTCGCTCGAGCTCGGCGGCGTCGATGCGGGCGGGCACCCGGAGGGTGCCGCGCACCTTGCCGTCGACCTGCACGACCGCGGTGACGCTCTCCTCGACGAGGAGGGTGGGGTCGGCGGTGCGCCACGGCACGAGGCCGACGAACCGGTCGTACCCGAGGATCTCCCACATCTCCTCCGCCAGGTGCGGAGCGAACAGGTCGAGGATCATCGCCGTGGCCTCGGCGGCCTCGCGGACGGCGGGGTCGGCGGGTCCGGCGCCGGTGTCGATGACCTTGCGCGTCGTGTTGACCAGCTCCATCAGGCGCGCCACGACGACGTTGAACTTGGTCTGCTCGACGAGGCCCGGAGCGTCCGCGAGGAGGCGGTGGGTCACGCGACGCAGCGCGACGTCGCCCTCGGCCCACACCACGTCGGGATCGCTCGTGACGTCCGAGGCGACACGCCAGGCGCGGGCCAGGAACTTCTGGGCGCCCGTGGTCGACACGTCCTCCCAGTTGATGTCGTCCTCGACCGGGCCGGCGAACGCGATCGCCGTGCGCACCGCATCGGCGCCGGGGTCGACCATGCTCGACGCGAACTCGACGAGGTTGCCCTTGGACTTCGACATCTTCGAGCCGTCGAGGAGCACCATGCCCTGGTTGATGAGGCTCGAGAAGGGCTCCGTGAAGTCGATGAGGCCCATGTCGAAGAGGACCTTGGTGATGAACCGCGCGTAGAGCAGGTGCAGGATCGCGTGCTCGACGCCGCCGATGTACGAGTCGACGGGGGCCCAGCGGTCCGCCTCGCGCGACGGGAACGCCTCATTCGGATCGTTCGGCGCCAGGAAGCGGAGGAAGTACCACGAGCTGTCCACGAACGTGTCCATCGTGTCGGGGTCGCGGAGCGCCGGCTCGCCCGTCTCGGGGTCCGTGGCCTTCATCCACTCCGTCGCGCCGCCGAGCGGCGACGTGCCCTTGGGTGCGAGGTCGAGTCCGTGCGCGTCGGGCAGGCGCAGCGGCAGCTGGTCCTCGGGAACGGGCACGATGCGGCCGTCCTCGGTGTGGATCATCGGGATCGGCGTGCCCCAGAACCGCTGGCGCGAGATGAGCCAGTCGCGGAGGCGATACGACTTCGCGGCGCGCCCGGTACCGGCAGCCTCGAGCTGCTCGATGATGCGCGCGATGGCGTTGCGCTTGGAGAGTCCGTCCAGCGAACCCGAGTTGACGAGGCGTCCCTCGCCGGTCAGCGCGATGCCGGTCGTCGCGGGGTCGAGGTCGGACAGCGTCTCGAGAGGGCCCGGATCGATCGGCACACCCTCCTCGTCGAGCTCGATGACCGGGATCGCGCCCGTGATCGGCGCCGTGGTGTCGACGACGACCTTGACGGGCAGGTCGAACGCCCGCGCGAAGTCGAGGTCGCGCTGGTCGTGTGCGGGCACCGCCATGACGGCGCCGTGGCCGTAGTCGGCCAGCACGTAGTCCGCGGCCCAGATGGGCAGGCGCTCCCCGTTGACGGGGTTGACGGCGAAGCGGTCCAGGAACACGCCGGTCTTCGGACGATCGGTGCTCTGGCGCTCGATCTCGGTCTCGCGCTGCACGCTCTCGAGGTAGTCCTGGAACCGCATGCGCACGTCGGCCGACGAACCGGCGGCGAGCTCGGCCGCCAGGTCGCTGTCGGGGGCCACGACCATGAAGGTCGCGCCGTGCAGTGTGTCGGGTCGGGTCGAGAAGACGGTGACCTTCTCGGCGCGGCCCTCGATCTCGAAGTCGATGTCGGCGCCCACCGAGCGGCCGATCCAGTTCCGCTGCATGCGGATGACCTTCTGCGGCCAGAAGCCCTCGAGCTGGTTGAGGTCGTCGAGCAGGCGGTCGGCGTACTCGGTGATCTTGAAGTACCACTGCGTGAGCTTCTTCTTGATCACCTCGGCGCCGCAGCGCTCGCAGTGGCCGTCGACGACCTGCTCGTTGGCGAGCACGGTCTGGTCGTTGGGGCACCAGTTGACCGGGCTCTCCTTGCGGTACGCCAGGCCGCGCTCGTAGAGGCGCTGGAACAGCCACTGGTTCCAGTGGTAGTACTCGGGGTCGCTCGTGTGGAGGATGCGGCTCCAGTCGTACGAGGAGCCGTACTCGCGGAAGCTCTTCTTGTGCTGCTCGATGTTCGCGTAGGTCCACTCGCGCGGGTCGGCCCCGCGCTGGATCGCCGCGTTCTCGGCGGGGAGGCCGAACGAGTCCCACCCGATCGGGTTCAGGACGTTGTAGCCGCGGTGACGCCAGAATCGCGCGACGATGTCGACGTAGGCGTAGCTCTCGGCGTGGCCCATGTGGAGGTCGCCGGAGGGGTACGGGAACATGCCGAGCACGTACTTGCGGGGGCGCGTGTCGTCGGCGCCGCCGGCGCGGAACGGGTCGGCCTCGGCCCAGCGCGCCTGCCACTTCTGCTGGATCGAGTAGGCGTCGTAGCCCTCTGTGGGCGCAGAGGTGTCGGGGGTTTCGGTCTGACTCACGTGGAAAGTGCCAATCATGGAAGCCGGAAAGCGCGCGCAGCGCACGAAGCGCGTCTTCCAGGTTAGCGGAACGGGCGGTTCACCAGCCCGGCGGCAATGCGGCGCCCAGCGCGGCGAGGGGCCCGCGCGCCTTGATCCCGACCTCGGCGACCTCGGCCGCGGCATCCGATCGCCACGTGATGCCGCCGCCGGCACCCACGTACGCGCGCTCGGGCCTGACGACGATCGAGCGGATCACCATCGCGAGATCGAGCGCGCCGTCGTCGCCGATCCAGCCGAAGCAACCCGAGAACACACCGCGCGGGGCGCCCTCCAAGCCGTGCAGGATGGTCATCGCGGACAGCTTCGGCGCCCCCGTCATCGAGCCCGCCGGGAAGGTCGCCCCGAGCAGGTCGTCGAGGGTCGTGCCGGTCGCGAGCTCGCCTGACACGGTGCTCACGAGCTGGTGCACCGCGGGGTACGACTCGACCTCGAGGAGAGCGTCGACGCCCACGGTGCCCGCCATGCACACGCGCGAGAGGTCGTTGCGCATGAGGTCGACGATCATGACGTTCTCGGCGCGCTCCTTCTCGCTCGCGCGGAGTTCGGCCGCCAGCGCGGCGTCTTCCCCGGCGTCCGCGCCGCGCGGGCGGGTGCCCTTGATCGGGCGTGTGCGCACCACCGCTCTGCCGTCGGGTGCTCCCTCGACGTGGAGGAACTGCTCCGGGCTCGCGCTGAGCAGAGCGGTGTCGCCCGAGCGGATGAATCCCCCGTGGTGCGCGGGCGTGGCCGCCCGGAGGCGGGCATAGACCGCGACGGGATCGACGGATGCCTCGACCTCGAACCGCGTCGTCAGGCACAGCTGGTAGGCGTCGCCCTCACGGATCGCGTCGCGACAGCGTTCGATGAGGCCGGCGTACTCCTCGGGGCGGTGACGGGCGTGCGCGACCGCGTCGCGTCGGGCAGGTGAGGGCGGGCCCGGCGTGCCGGTCGCCGCGATGACCGAGGCGGCGAGCTCATCGACGTCCGTCGCGGAGCCGTACACGCGGACGCTCTGACGCGCGTGGTCGAATGCGACGAGGCGCTCCACCCGCAGCCACAGATCCTGCGGGACTCCGTCGGCCTCGCGGGACGCCGGCGCTCCCGCGCGCGCCGCAGCGTCGTCGTAGCCGGTCCAGCCCACCCATCCCCCGCGCAACGGGCTCTCGCCATCGGCAGCCGTGACGCCCGTGCAGGTCATCGCCTTCACCTGCGCCGGGTCGTCCGGAGACCCCGCGCCCATCCAGCTCCATCCCTCGCGGGCGTCGGGTCCGGCATCCAGCCAGAAGGAGTGCGGCTCGTCTGCGAAGACGGCGCTGAAGACGGATGCCGGATCCACCCAGTGCGCGACGTCCGCGGCGGCGAGGGGCTCCGTCATGTTCCCAGGTTAGAGGGGTGCGCAGAGCTCTAGGCTCATGGCGTGAACGAGTTCCTGACGTGGCTGCTCGACGCCGTCCAGAGCGTCGACCCGATCGTCAGGACGCTCCTCGCCGGAATCGCGATCATGCTCGAGACCAGCGTGCTGATCGGGCTCGTCGTTCCCGGCGACACGATCGTGATCGTCGCCGGCACCGCGGTCTCGTCGGTGCTCGAGGGCGTGATCCTCGGCATCGCGGTGGTCGTCGGCGCCCTCATCGGCGAGAGCATCGGGTTCTGGCTCGGACGCTACCTCGGCCCGCGCATCCAGCACTCGAAGCTCGGGCGCCGTATCGGCGAGGAGAACTGGGCGCGCTCGGAGAGATACCTGAGACGTCGCGGCGGCCCCGCGATCTTCATCTCACGGTTCCTGCCGGTGCTGCACTCGCTCGTGCCGCTCACCGTCGGGATGAGCGGCTACCCCTACCGGCGGTTCCTCGCGTGGACGGTCCCGGCGTGCGTGATCTGGACGACGCTGTACATCTCGGTCGCCGCCCTGGCAGCGGGCACGTACCGCGAGCTCGCGGATCAGATCCACTACGCCGGCTACATCTTCGTGGGCGTGATCGTGCTGTTCCTCGTGCTCGTCTACGTGAGCAAGAAGGTCATCGAGCGGGCCGAGCGCAAGCACCTCGAGCACGACGGGCCCGACGAGTCCCCCATGGCGGACATGAAAGACTGAAGGGGTGCCCCACACCGATCCCCAGAATGTGCGCGCCAAGGTCCTGTGGCTCGCGCGCCTGGAGTACCGGTTCCACGCGTGGCGCGAACGGCGTGCGCGCCGGCGCGGCCAGACACCCACCGTCACGCCCTTCCCGGGCTACGGGGGCACCGACTGGGTGCGGGTCCTCGGCCGCGTGATGATCGTCCCGCCCGTGAAGGAACGCACGTCCGGCGAGTACGCCGGCGTCCGCGGCTGGCGAAGCTTCGCCGCGGTCCCGATCGGGTACGCGCAGGTCACGGTGACGATCGCGGGCGTCGACCACGACGTGGTCGCCGACCGCGGCGGGGTCATCGACACGAGGCTCCCCGCGGACCTCGAGCCCGGCTGGCAGACCTTCACGATGTCGGTGGAGGGCGGCACGCCGGTCGAGACACGGGCGTACATCGTCGCGCCGGATGTCACGTTCGGCATCGTGTCGGACGTCGACGACACCGTCATGGTCACGGCCATCCCCCGCCCGCTGCTCGCGGCGTGGAACTCGTTCGTGGTGAACGAGCACGCGCGCCAGCCGGTCCCCGGCATGGCGGTGCTGATGGAGCGTGTCGTGCGCGAGAACCCCGGCGCCCCGCTCATCTACCTCTCCACCGGTGCATGGAACATCGCGCCCACCCTCATGCGGTTCCTGAGCCGCCACGTCTTCCCGCCGGGTTCGCTGCTGCTCACCGATTGGGGCCCGACCCACGATCGCTGGTTCCGCAGCGGCAAGGCCCACAAGCTCTCCAACCTCCGCCGCCTCGCCGAGGAGTTCCCCCAGGTGCGGTGGCTCCTCATCGGCGACGACGGCCAGCACGACGACGCGATCTACACGACTTTCACCGACGAGCACCCGTCGCGGGTCGTGGCCGTCGCCATCCGCCGCCTCTCCCCCGCAGAGGCGGTCCTCGCGGGCGGGCGCACCGCCGTGAACGACCACGCCGCCGCCGAGGTGCCCTGGGTGAGCGACAGCGACGGCGCCGGCCTGCTGGAGCGGCTCGAGGATGTCGGCGTGCTCGGTGCCGCCGGCGCACTCGAGGCCTGATCGGTCCCCCTCTGCTCCGACGTCGGCGGCCCCGCGTAGGCTGGCCGCATGTGCGGACGCTTCGTAGTGGCCAGCGCCGGCTCCGACCTCGTCGGGGTGCTGCGCGTCGACGTCGAGGGTGACGATCTCCCGGCTCCGTCGTTCAACGTGGCGCCGACCGCCAGCGCCGCGATCGTGCTCGACTCGGCGAAGACCGAGCCGCCGACCCGCCGGCTCGAGGCCGCCCGCTGGGGACTCATCCCGTCGTGGGCGAAAGACACCAAGATCGGTGCGCGGGCGTTCAACGCCCGGGCGGAGGAACTCGAAGACAAGCCCATGTTCCGCAGCGCGCTCGAGAAGCGCCACGCGGTGGTGCCGGTGTCGGGGTACTACGAGTGGAAGAACGTCGACGGCACGAAGATCCCGCACTACATCCATCCCGCCGACGGTGAGCCGCTGTTCCTCGCGGGCCTGTACGAGTGGTGGCGGGACAAGACCAAGGGCGACGACGACCCGGAGCGCTGGCTGCTGAGCTTCACGATCCTCACCCGCGATGCGATCGGCCACCTCGGCTCGATCCACGACCGCATGCCGCTGTTCCTCGACCCCGACCACGCCGATGCGTGGCTCGACCCGACAACCGACAACGTGCGCGATGTGCTCGACGCGGCGATCGACGCGGCTCCCGCCCTCGCCGACACCCTCGACGACCACGAGGTGTCGAAGGATGTCGGCAACGTCCGCAACAACTCTCCGGAACTCATCGAGCCCGTCGAGGCCTGATCCGCACCCGGGGCCCGTCGAGGCCTGATCCGCACCCAGGGCCTGCCGAGGCGCGCCCGCGTATCCTCAAACGGTGACGATCGCGCCTCCTGAAGCCCCGGTGCTCGCCGGCGGCATCTGGCGCGCACGCGAGGCGGCGCACGAGGAGCGTGCCCGAGCGCTCACGGCCGCGCACCGCGTCCGGGCCGCGCGCGGCGAGAAGCACCCCGTCGAGGACTTCCTCTTCACGTACTACTCGTACAAGCCCGCTGTCCTGCACCGTTGGCATCCCGGTGAGGGCATCGAGTTGGCGGATGCCGCCTCCGACGCCCGCGCCGGATGGCGCTGGTACCGGCCCGGCACTGTGCCCGGCGCTCTCGCCGTGGACGGTGACGGCTTCCGCGCCGAGCGGGGCGCGCTCGTGGCCAACGTGGGGCGGATCCTCCGGGCCACCGCCGGCCGCGCCCCCGGCTTCGGGTGCTTCGGCCTGCACGAGTGGGCCATGGTGTACCGGCAGCGAGAGCACCGGCATCCCGTTCCGCTCCGACTGGGACAGGACGCGACCGACGCGGTGGTCGAGGCGCACGACCTCCGCTGCACGCACTTCGACGCATTCCGTTTCTTCACGCCTGACGCCGTCCCGCGCAACCGTGACACACCCACGCGCGAGACCCAGTCCGCGCTCGAGCAGCCCGGCTGCCTTCACGCCGGTATGGATCTGTACAAGTGGGCGGTCAAGCTCGGACCGCTCGTGCCGGGCGAGGTGATGCTCGACGCATTCGAGCTCGCCAGGGACATCCGCGTGCTCGACATGCGGGCGTCGCCGTACGATCTCGCGGACTGGGGCTACGCGCCCGTACCGATCGAGACCGCGGAGGGCAAGGCGGCCTACGTACGGGAGCAGCGCGGCTTCGCAGAGCGCGGACAGGTCGTCCGCGCCAGGCTCATCGAGATCGCTGGCGGCTGAGTCACTCGGCGGGATCGGCGCAGGTCGTGCACGGGAGCTCGCCGTCCCCGGCCTCGGCGACCGCGAGACGCAGCTCCATCACACGGGTCGCCGCCTCCTCAAGGCGCTCGGCCGGCACCGCCCCCGACTCCACCGCCGCGACGATGCCGTCGACGATCTGCGGGGCCGTGTCGGGCGTCGAGGAGACGACCGTCAGCAGCATGTCGTTGCCGGCCGCGAGGGCGTTGACGGCATTCGCCACGGGGTCGGCGTACTCGGGCAGGCCTGAGCCCTCCAGCATGCCCAGGTCGTCGGTGATCGTCACGCCGTCGAAGCCGAGCTCGTCCCGGGCGATGCGGTGCCATTCGGGCGACAGGCTCGCGGGTGCCGGGTCGACCGAGGTGTAGGCGAGATGACCGAACATCAGGAGCTCGGCGCCGGCATCGACCCCCGCCTGGAACGGCAATGCGTCGGTGGCGCGCCACTGATCGAGCGGCATCGTGGTCGACGGGATCGAGGAGTGGGAGTCGCCGGGTGCCGCGCCGTGACCCGGGAAGTGCTTGAGCGTCGAGAAGACGTTTCCCTTCTCGCCGTTCACCGCGGCGGCCACGTGGGCGGCCGCCATGTCGGGGGTCGTGCCGAGGACGCGACGATGGATGAACGAGTTCGGGTCGGCCGTGACGTCCGCCACGATGCCGAAGTTGACGGGGATGCCCGCCTGGCGCACGAGCGCCGAGCGCCCCGCGTACGCGGCCTCCACCGTGGCGGGATCGGCCTGCTGCAGCTCGAGCGGTGACGCGAGATCGTCCCACGGCAGCCGCGACACGTCGCCGCCCTCCTGGTCGATGGCGATGAGCGGCGGCCGTGCCGGGTCGACGGTGAGCGATGCGGTGATCTCCTCGAGTGCCGCCTCGTCCTCGGGGATGTTCGCGCCCATGAGCAGGAAGCCCCCGGCGCCGGTGGATTCCATGTACGAGCGCAGGGCCGCGGCATCCGTCGTCGGAATGTGCCCCATCACGACGCTCGCCGCGCGCTCCCGAAGCGACATCGAGGAGACGGCCTGCTCAGCCGGCGAGAGGCCCGCCGCGTCGGGCGTCGGGGTCGTCGTGGCCGAGGGCGACGACGTCGGCGACGGCTTCGCGGTAGGGGTCGCCGCGCACGAGGCGCAGACGATCGCCGCGGCTGCGACGACCGCGGCGAGCAGGAGGGAACGTCGCGCCGCAGTCACTCGAACAGCCTAAGCGCGGTCGGCGATCAGTGGCGCGCGACGATGGCCGCGGCATCCGTCCCCGAAGGCAGCACACCGTACTGCGCGCCACGGTCCTCGCCCAGGCGGGCGGCGATGAACGTGTCGGCGTCCTGCCCCGGCGCGTGGCGCAGCATGAGGGACGCCTGGAACGCGAGCGCGAGGTCCTCGCTGAGCCGACGGGCCTGTGACGGTGCTTCGTCCGGATCGGCCGCGAGACGCTGCAGCAGGGCGAGGGTGCGTTCCACGTGCCGATCGAGGACCGCCGAGGAGCCTGCCGTGGTCGCGAGCTCGTCGGCGAAGGCCTCGCCGGACGCGCGGTCGCGCGTGAGCGCCCGCAGCACGTCGAGGGCGATGACGTTGCCCGAGCCCTCCCAGATCGCCATGACGGGCTGCTCGCGGTACCGGCGGGCGAGCGGGAAGGTCTCGGTGTAGCCGTTGCCGCCGAGGCACTCGAGCGCCTCGTAGGCATGGTGCGGGCCGCGCCTGCACACCCAGTACTTCGACACCGGCGTGGCGAGACGGCGGAGCGCGATATCGCGATCGGATGCCTCGGCCTCGAAGAGCTGCGCGAGGCGCAGGCCGGTGAGCATCGCGGCTTCGTACTCGAGGGCGAGGTCTGCGAGCACGCCGGTCATCGCGGGCTGGTCGACCAGGAGCGCGCCGAAGGCCTCACGCCCGCGCGCGTGCCAGACCGCCTCGGCGACCGACTGCCGCATGCCCGCGGCGGTGCCCAGGACGCAGTCGAGGCGCGTGCGCTGGACCATCTCGATGATCGCCCGGACTCCACGGCCCGGCTCGCCGATCAGGAACCCGATGGTGCCGTCGAACTCGACCTCCGCAGACGCGTTCGAGCGGTTGCCGAGCTTGTCTTTGAGCCGCTGGATGCGGAACGCGTTGCGCATGCCGTGCGGCGACAGGATGCGCGGCACGAACACGCACGTGAGACCTTCGTCCACACCGCGGGTGCGCGTGTGGGCGAGCACGAGGAAGCCGTCCGACATCGGGGCGGAGCAGAACCACTTGTGCCCCGTGAGCTGGTAGGCGTGTCCGCCCATCGACTCGCCCACGGTGGTGCCGGCGCGGACGTCGGAGCCGCCCTGCTTCTCGGTCATCGCCATCCCGATGAGGGCGCTCGCCTTGCCCCCGTCGACGATGAGCCTCGGGTCGTACTCGCGCGAGTACAGACGCGGGAGCCACTCGTCGGCGACCCACGGCGAGCCCTCGATCGAGGCGACCGCGGCGTGCGTCATCGACACCGGGCACGCGTGACCCGGCTCGACCTGCGCGAACAGCATGAACATCGCCGCGCGGGCGACGTGCGCCCCCGGCCGAGGTTCCGCCCATGCCGAGGTGTGGGCGCCACGCGCGACCGCCTCGGCGATCACGCGGTGGTAGGAAGGGTCGTATTCCACCTCATCGAGGCGGAAGCCCCACCGGTCGTGGGCGTGGGCGACCGGGGTGTGCACGTTCGCGAGATGCGCGTCGCGCTGGAACGGCCCCGAGCCGACGAGCGCGCCGGCCTCGCGGAGGCCGTCCTCCGCCCACTCGGCCCCGAGCGCGCGTACCGCCGTGCCGAGGGGCGCGTTCAGTCCGTACTCGTCGACGTCGACGCGCCAGGGCGGCTGGTTCTCGACGTAGTGCGTCGCCGCACCGATCACCCGCTGCCCTCGCGCGAACGAGGTCATGACGTCTCCGTCTCCCCCGCCCCGGCACCCGCCATCGCGAGCGTGTACTGCTCCCCCGGGCTGAGCGGCGCGCGCGTCACGATGTCGTGGACGAAGGCGAGCTTGTGCCGCACCGGCGTCACGATCGTGAACGGATACAGGTCGCCGAAGCCCATCGATCGGTTGATGCGGTTGAACGCCTGCGACAGCCACTCCCAATCGGTGAGCAGCCTCTGGATCGGCTCGTTCTCGTACGACTCGAGCGGGACGACATCCGTGTCGCGGAGGTTCGTCACCGACGCATCGAGATGGATGCCGATGACCGCGGCGGTCTGCAGCGTGCCGGTGATGTGGAGGTAGTGGGCGAACGTCTCGGCGAAGTCCTCCCACGGGTGCATCGTCGCGTACTCGGAGATGAAGGCCTCGTGCCAGTCGGAGGGGGCCCCGAACGAGTAGTGGCGCTTCAGGGCGTCGCGGTAGCTCGTGCGCTCGTCGCCGAAGAGCTCGCGACACCGCGCCCAGAGCTCGTCGTCGGCGAGGAGGACGTTCTGGTAGTAGTGGCCGACCTCGTGCCGCAGGTGGCCGAGGATGGTGCGGTACGGCTCGCCGAGCCGCACGCGCAGAGCCTCGCGGCGGTCGTCGAGGCTCTCGGCCAGGTCGATCGTGATGATGCCGTTGGCGTGCCCGATCGTGACCGGCTTGCCGTCGGAGAGGCTGGAGATCAGGTCGAACCCGAGCCCGCCCTTCTCGACGTCCCAGCCGACGATCGGCAGGCCCAGATCGGCGAGCTGCAGGAGGAGCCGGCGCTTCGCCTCCTCGGTCTTCGCGAGCTTCTCGAGCGCGACGGTGTCGTCCGCCGCGGGACGGCGGCGCGTGAGCCGGCAGGAGAAGCAGCGGCCGGCGGGCGCGTTCTCCCACACCAGCCAGTTGCACGCCCACTCCCGGTTCGAGCAGGTGTACCAGGTCTCGCCGTCGATGACGGCCTGACCGTGACGGAGACCGAAGAACTCGCGTGTCGGGATGTGGTAGCCGATCTCGGCTTCGCAGTTCGGACACTGCAGGGTGTCCAGGTAGACGAAGTGGCGACAATGCGGACAGCGGGGCTGCGAGGTCACGCTCTCACCGTAGCGTGCCGGGGTGCGCGCGGACGCACGTGTCACGGCGCCTCGACGAGCTCCACCCGCAGGAGCAGATCGTCGCCCGGTCGCGGCGAGCCGCGCCCATCGGTGTTGTTGGTGAGGAGCCACAGTGACCCGTCGGTCGGCGCGACCACATCGCGCAGGCGCCCGTACTCACCCACCAGCGCGGCGACAGGCTCGCCACGCATCACGCCGGCATCCGTGTCGATCTGCCAGAGCCGCTCGCCACGGAGCCCCGCCATGAAGACCGTGTCGCCGCGGGTGGCGATCCCGCTCGGACTCGCATCGCTCGTCGGCCACTGCGCCACGGGGTCGGTGAAGCCCTCCCGGCCGGAGATGCCCTCGACGATCGGCCAGCCGTAGTTCTCGCCCGGCTCGATGCGATTGAGCTCGTCCCAGGTGTTCTGACCGAACTCGCTGGCCCACATCGTGCCGTCCGCCGTCCACGCGATCCCCTGGACGTTGCGATGTCCCATGGACCAGACGCGCGTGTTCCACGGGTTCCCGGGGGCGGGGTCGCCGTCGACCGTGACGCGCAGGATCTTGCCGCCGAGGTCGTCGCGGTCCTGGGCGGCGTCGCGGCGCTGCGCATCCCCCGTCGTGACGTAGAGGTAGCCGTCCGGCCCGAACGCGAGGCGTCCGCCGTCGTGGGTGCTCGCCCGCGCGATGCCGTCGAGGATGACCTCCGGCTCGCCCAGCTCGAAGGATCCCGGTTCGCCGAGCAGCGGCATCCGTGCCACGCGGTTGTCGTCGCTCGCGCCGAAGTAGGCGAAGAGCGTGCGCGCGCCGCCGGCGTCGTGCAGGGCGAGCCCGTGAAGGCCGGATTCGCCGCCGGAGACCACACCGGGGATGACGCCGACCGTGCGGACCTCACCGTCCGCGGTGAGCTCGAGCACCGCGCCGTCGCCGCGTTCGGAGATGAGCGCGCCCCCGCCGTCGAGGGGCACGACCGACCACGGCGCCACCAGATCCGACGCGAGGGTTCCCGTGACCGACCCGGCACGCCACCACGTCTCCGCTGCCGGAGCCGTGCTCGGGCCGATCGAGGGCACCTGCGACGAAGGCGCCGGTGACGGCGCCGGCGCGGTGCACCCGGCTGACGCGGTCAGCGCCAGGACGAGGCATCCGACCGCCGCCCACCGGGCGTCGCGCCTCATCCGCCGGCCACAGCCGCCTCGAGGACCGCGAGGTCGATGCGCCGCATGCGGAGCATCGCCTGCACCGCGCGGTGGGCGATGTCGGGGTCGGGGTGGCGGATCAGCTCGACGAGCCGGTCCGGGATGATCTGCCACGACAGGCCCCACCGGTCCTTGAGCCAGCCGCACGGCTGCTCCTGGCCGCCCTGCGCGGTGAGGGCGTCCCAGTAGCGGTCGACCTCGGCCTGGTCGCGGCACGCGACGTACAGGGAGACGGCCTCGGTGAAGGGGAACTGCGGGCCGGCATCCATCCCGAAGTAGTCGCGGCCGCCGAGCCGGAAGTGCACGTGCATGACCTTGCCGCCCATGCCCGGCACCTCGTCCGGGTAGCGGTCGATCGTGACGAGCTCGGAGTCCGGGATCAGCGCGGTGTAGAACGTGACGGCCTCCTCGGCGGCATCGTCGAACCAGAGGAACGGGGTCACAGCGCTCATGCGTTCCACCCTTGTCGACGCGCCGCACCCGCGCAATGGGCGGATCACGGATGCTGTGCGCCGAGCCGCACCGTGACGCGCAGGCCTCCTTCCGGCAGGGCCATGAGCGCGAGCGTCCCGCCGTGGGCCTCCGCGATGCTCCGGACGATCGCGAGTCCCAGCCCGACCCCGGCGTGATCGCCGGTGCGGGCACGCTCGCTGCCGCGCTGGAACGGCTCGACCAGGGTGGCTGCTCGCGCCGGGCTGATCACCTCGCCGGTGTTCTCGACGACGAGCTCCACCACGTCGCCGCGTGCGGAGGTGATCACGTCGACCGTGCCGTGCTCGGGGAGGTTGTGGACGATGGCGTTGTGCAGCAGGTTCGACACGAGCTGGAGCAGGAGCGCGTAAGAGCCGCTGGTCCAGGCGGCGACACCGCTCGCGTGGACGGTCACGCCTCGGGCCTCGGCGAGCGGCAGCAGCGTCTCCACGGCCTCCTCGGCGACGAGTGACAGATCGACCGCGTCACGGGCGAATGAGCCCTGCTCCGCCCGGCTGAGCACCAGCAGCGCCTCGGTGAGGTCGATCGCGCGCGTGTTGACCGCGCGGAGCCGCCCGATGAGCGCGTCGACGTCCCGGTCGGGGTCGGTGCGGGCGACGTCGAGCAGGGTCTGCGTGATCGCCAGCGGCGTGCGCAGCTCGTGCGAGGCGTTCGCGGCGAACCGTCGCTGCTCGGCGACGTGCGCCTCGAGGCGCGACAGCATCGCATCGAAGCTGTCGGCCAGCTCGCGGAACTCGTCCTCGCGACCGGGGAGAGCGATCCGATGCGACAGCGAACCGCTCGCGGCGAGGCGCGTGGCCTCCGTGATCCGCGTCAGCGGCGCCAGCATCCGTCCGGCGAGGATCCAGCCGCCGAGCAGTCCGAACACGAGGAGGAAGACCAGCGCCCAGGAGGCCGCCGGCGTGAAGGCGCGGATGAGGTCGCCGCGATTCGGGACGAAGGGCCCCGGGCCGGTGATCTGCCCGTCCGGAACGTATCTCAGAAGGAAGACCCACACCACGGCGAGCAGCAGCCCGCCGGCCACCATCAGGAATCCGGCGTAGCTCAGGGTGAGCTTGAGCCGCACGCTCATTCCGGGCGCCCTAGTCATGCGGCGCGCTGTCGTCGACGTCGATCCGGTAGCCGACGCCGGGGACCGTGGCGATGACCCAGGGCTCCCCCAGTCGTTTGCGCAGGGCCGAGACCGTGATGCGCACCGCATTCGTGAAGGGGTCGGCGTTCTCGTCCCACGCGCGTTCGAGCAGCTCCTCGGCGCTCACGACGCCGCCTTCGGCGCTCATCAGCACCTCCAGCACGGCGAACTGCTTGCGCGTCACGGCGATGTAGCGGTCGTCGCGGTAGACCTCGCGCCGGAACGCATCCAGTCGGAGCCCCGCGAGCTCGCGGACCGGCGGCCGGCTGTGACCGCGGCGACGATCCAGCGCCCGCAGCCGCAGCACGAGCTCCTGCAGGTCGAACGGCTTCGTGAGGTAGTCGTCGGCGCCCAGCTCGAATCCGGTCGCCTTGTCGTCGATACGGTCCGCGGCCGTGAGCATCAGGATCGGGATGCCGCTGCCCGAGCGCACGATGTGCGCCGCCACCTCGTCGCCCGAGGGGCCGGGAATGTCGCGATCGAGCACGGCGATGTCGTAGCCGTTGATGCTCAGCAGCTCCAGCGCGGTGTCGCCGTCGCCCGCGATGTCGGCCGCGATCGCCTCGAGGCGCAGCCCGTCGCGGATCGCTTCCGCCATCAGGGGCTCATCCTCCACCACCAGCACGCGCATGCCCTCGATGGTACGAGCCGGCGCGTATCGTCCGCGTATCCGAAACCCCATACGCCCTCGCAACACGCGCGCGCGTCAACTGGGAGCATGATCCCCACAGCAACCGTCCCTGCAAGAACCCGGCGCGCGCGCCGCGCCGTGCTCGTGTCGCTGCTCGTCGCCGCGCTCGCGATCGCCGGTGTCGCGGTGTACCGGTCGGCGTGGGCCGCGGTGCCGACGGGCGGCATCGCCGAGGACACGTCGCTCGCCGACGCGCCGCCGGCTCCCGACGGCGCGGTCACCCAGGACGACGGGCTCCTTCCCTCCGGTGCGACGGCGTTCGATGAGGCGTACCCGGGCATCGCGCGTCTGTCGCACGGCCTGCGGGAGGCGCTGCAGCGCGCGTCGCACGACGCGGCCGCCGATGACATCGTCGTCCGTGTCAACAGCGGCTGGCGTTCCGCGGAGTACCAGGACCGGCTGCTGCAGGAGGCTGTGTCTCAGTACGGCTCGGCAGAGAAGGCCGCTCGCTGGGTGGCGTCGTCCGCCACCTCGGCTCATGTGGCGGGCGACGCGGTCGACGTCGGTTCGTACGACGCCGTGGACTGGCTGACCGCGCATGGCGCCGCCTACGGGCTCTGCCAGACCTACGGGAACGAGTCCTGGCACTTCGAGCTGCGGCCGGAAGCGAGCGAACGAGGCTGCCCGGCGCCCTACGCCGACCCGACCCACGACCCGCGCATGGGCGGGTGACAGCACGTGCCGGGACTTCCGGACAAAACGAAAGGCCGCCCTGATCGGGCGGCCTTTTCGGTGGACCTGAGGGGACTCGAACCCCTGACCCCCTGCATGCCATGCAGGTGCGCTACCAGCTGCGCCACAGGCCCAGACGCTGTTCCCGCTCTCGCGGGGCAACTCGTCTAGCTTACAACACTCCGAGGGGTGCTCCGTACCAGGATCACTCCTCGACGGTCGCCCGGGCCGGGAGGGTGATGGGCACGACGGGGCAGTCCTTCCACAGCCGCTCGAGGCCGTAGTAGACGCGCTCCTGCTCGTGGAACACGTGCACCACCAGGTCGCCGAAGTCGATGAGGATCCACCGCGACTCCTCGCGGCCCTCGCGACGCAGCCGCTTGTGACTGGCTTCGAGCAGCTTGTCCTCGATCTCGTCGGCGATCGCCGCGACGTTGCGCTCGCTGCGTCCGGTGACGAGCAGGAAGATGTCGACGAGCGGAAGGGGCTCGGACACATCGAGGGCGACGAGATCCTCGCCGCCCTTGGCGTCCGCCGCGGCCGCGGCGATCTGGACCATGTCGTGCGACTGCGCGCTCGCCACCATCAGAAGACTCCTGTCACGAAGGCGAGGATGAGAACGCCGACGAGGGCGAGGGCCAGCACGCCTGCGGTGATCGCGAGCGACATCATGAGCTTGCCGCCCTTCTCGGGCACCGGGGGCTTGATGACGTCGCCGGGCGCCTTCGCGGTGCTGACTGCGGCGCTCGCGGCGATCGGCGTCGGCGAGGAGTGCGACGGCAGCTCGCCGTCGACCAGCGTGGCGTCGATCTCCTTGCCGTCGGCGGTGCCCTTCGCGTGGCCGGTGGAGCCGAGGCCCTCGGGCAGGTTGAAGGTGCCGGTGACGATGACCTCGCCCGTGGCGGTGACGGGCGCCACGAGGGGTGCCACCTCCGGCGCCTGCGACACGATGAGCGCGTTGGGGATCGCGATCGCACCGGTCGTGCGGGTGAGCAGCTGGTCGAACGACGGCGGGAACTCGACGGCCGCGGGCTCGCCGGCGGCGGGCGCGGCGTCGAGCAGACTGGCGCCGAGGAGCGGGCTGACGGCCTTCGGCGCCGCAGGAACCGCTTCGGCCTCGGCCTCGTCGTCGGCGGAGGCGCCGAACACGCTGTCGAACGGGCGCTCCTCGACCTCGGGCGCCGGGGGCTGTTCCGCGAAGGCGGGAACCGGGACGGGGGCGACGGGCGCGGCCTGCTGCCGGCTCGGCGCGGGGGCGGGCGTGGGCTCCGCCTCGCGCGCGATGCCGAACAGCGCGTGCATGCCGCTGTCGGTCGACACCGGTGACTCGTCAGGGGCAGGGGTGAACAGCGACGGCGCGGGCTCGTCGAACGGCGCCACGGGCGGCGGGGCGACGGGGAACGCGAACGTCGGGGCGGTGCCGCCGGTGGCGGCCGCGTGGGCGGCGACGACCTCCGGCGTGATCACGGGCACCGAAGCGGTGCGGATGCGCTCCTGCTGGCGCGCCTGGCGGCGGGTGAGCGGAGACACGCCCAGGTCCACGGCGGAGTCGGGAACGGGCGCCGGCGCCACGGCGGCAGGCTCGGACGGGCGCGGGAACGGCGCGGCGGCGATGGGTGCGGGAGGCGGGGTCGACAGTGCGGCGTCGACGGGGGGCGCCACGACGGGCGCGGCCTCGGTCTCGATGGCCTCGTCGTCCGCTGGGGTCGCCGTGATCACGGGGGTGGACCCCGTGTTGCGCAGTTCGCGGATCTGCTTACGTGTGAGGGCTGGCGTCGCCGGGTGCTCGGGTGTACTCATTCCTTGCTCCGGTAGAGATGGTGCTTCGCAATGTATTGGACGACCCCGTCGGGGACGAGGTACCACACGGGGTGTCCTCGCTGAACTCGATCGCGGCAATCCGTCGATGAGATGGCGAGGGCGGGGATCTCGAGCTGGCTGACGTCGTCGCTGGGCAGGCCATCCGTGTTCAGTACGTGTCCAGGCCTGGACACCGCGACGAAGTGGGCGAGGTCCCACAACTCATCATGGTCCCTCCAACTGAGAATTTGCGCTATGGCGTCGGCACCGGTGATGAAGAACAGCTCCGCGTCCGGGCGCTGGGCCTTCAGATCGCGGAGCGTGTCGATGGTGTACGTGGGACCGTCGCGATCGATGTCGACGCGACTGACGGTGAACTGGGGGTTGGATGCCGTGGCGATGACGGTCATGAGATAGCGATGCTCGCTCGGCGAGACGTCGGCCTTCTGCCAGGGCTCGCCTGTCGGAACGAAGACGACCTCGTCGAGGTCGAACCACTGCGCCACTTCACTCGCGGCGACCAGGTGCCCATGATGGATGGGGTCGAAGGTGCCGCCCATGACCCCGATCCTCGGGGCTGTCGCCAAGGACATCCAGCAGCCTCAGTGGCCGTGCCCCGCTCGCTGGACGTCGTTCGCGTGCGCCTTGGCGTACGCCTCGGCCTTGTGCGCGTGGCGGTTCGCCACGTTGCGGTACGACAGCGTCACGATCGCCAGCGCGGCGAAGACCACGATCGCGGTGATGCCGTACCCGACGGTCTCGAGGGCGACGTTGCCGTGGTGCTCCGACTCTTCGGCGGCAAAGGCGATGATCGTGGCGAGTGTCATTCGGGCTCCGTTCGGGTTCGCCTCTGGGGCGCGGGACGGGACAAGTCTATTCCGTTATGCGCGGACCTGCCCGGCACCCCGCGCGAGCCACTTCGAGCTCGTGAGTTCGGCGAGGCCCATGGGGCCGCGCGCGTGCAGTTTCTGGGTCGAGATGCCGACCTCGGCGCCGAAGCCGAACTCGCCGCCGTCGGTGAACCGGGTCGAGGTGTTGGCCATCACCACGGCCGAGTCGACCTCGGCGAGGAAGCGCGCCTCGTTGGCGGCATCCTGCGTCACGATCGACTCCGTGTGGTGGGTCGAGTACCGGCGGATGTGCGCGAGCGCGTCGTCGAGGTCGTCCACGACGCGCATCGCCAGATCGAGGCTCAGGTACTCGGTCGCCCAGTCCTCGTCGGTCGCGGGTGTGACGCCCGCAGCCAGGCGCTCGACGGTCTCGTCGCCGTGGACGGTGACGCCGCTCTGCTGCAGGGCCTCGACGACGGGGCCGACCAGGCGATCGGCGGCGCCGCGATGCACGAGGACCGTCTCGACCGCGTTGCACACGCTCGGCCGCTGGGTCTTGGCGTTCACCACGATGTCGCGGGCCCAGTCGAGGGGGGCCGTCTCGTCGAGGACGATGTGCACGACGCCCGCGCCCGTCTCGATGACCGGGACCGACGACTCGGTCACGACCGTCTCGATCAGCTGCGCGCTGCCGCGCGGCACGAGGACGTCGACGACACCCCGGGCGTGCATCAGCTCGCGCGCTCCTTCGCGGCCGAACTCGTCCACCGTCTGGATGGCCTCGGGGTCGATCCCTCGGTCTGCCAGTGCGCCGCGCATCGCGCGCACCAGCGCCGCGTTCGTGTGCTCGGCCGCGGTGCCGCCTCGGAGCACGACTGCGTTGCCGGACCGCAGGGCGAGGGCCGCGATGTCGACGGTGACGTTGGGTCGCGCCTCGTAGATCGAGCCCACCACGCCGAACGGGACGGCGACCTTGGTGAGCGAGACGCCGTTCGCCAGGGTGCGCTCGTCGAGGACGCGGCCCACCGGGTCGGGCAGCGCGGCGATCTCGCGCACCGCCGCGGCGAGGGACGCGACGCGCGGCTCGTCGAGACGCAGCCGATCCTGCAGGGCCGTCGACAGCCCGGTCTCTGTTCCGCGGCGGAGGTCATCCGCGTTCGCTGCCACGATCTCCGGTGCCGCAGCCTCGATCGCATCGGCGATCGCGAGGAGCGCATCGCGCTTCGCTTCGTCTCCGAGGAGGCCGATGCTGCGCGCCGCGTCCTTGGCGAGCAGCATCCGTTCGCGTGCCGTCGTGGCGGTGGTGGTCATCCGCCCAGTGTATCGACCGCCGTGCGCACGGGACCGGTCGCGGCGGGCGCCGTCGGCTCGGGGTTGGGCTGGAACCACGTGCCGATCTCGTCGCCCGACAGCGCCTCGCCGACGAGGTCCGCGCTCGTGACGAGGACGCCGATCCCGGATGCTGCGGCCAGCCGCGCGGCGGACACCTTGGTCGCTGCTCCCCCTGTGCCCACACTGTTGACGACGACCGAGCCGAACTCGAACCCGTGCAGGTCGTCACCGTACGTGACGCGCGGTATCGGCCGCGCGCCGGGCTCGTCCGGCGGACGCGTGTAGAGGCACTCGATGTCGCTCAGCAGCACCAGGGCGTCGGCGCCGATCAGCTGGGCGACGAGCGCGGCAAGGCGGTCGTTGTCGCCGAAGCGGATCTCGTGCGTGGCGACGGTGTCGTTCTCGTTGACGATCGGGAGGATGCGCAGGCCCAGAAGCCGTTCCATGGCGCGCCGCGCATTGGAGCGGTGGGTCGCGTTCTCGAGGTCGCCCGCGGTGAGGAGCACCTGTCCGGCGACGATGCGGAAGGGCCGCAGCGACTCCTGGTAGCGGTAGATGAGCACATTCTGACCCACCGCAGCCGCGGCCTGCTGCGTGGCGAGGTCACTCGGACGCTCGTCGAGGAGCAGATACGGCATCCCTGTCGCGATGGCGCCCGATGAGACGAGCACGACCTCGGTGCCGCGCCCGTGGGCGGCTGCGAGGGCGTCGACGATCGGCTTGATCTTGTGGGCGTTGTCGCCGCTGATCGAAGAGGATCCGACCTTGACGACGACGCGTCGGGCGAGCGGGAGGTCGCTGCGCTCCCGCGCGCTCACTCGTCGTCCTCGTGGTCGCGGTAGCGCTCGGCGATCCGCTCGGCCTCGAGCTCGGCGCGCGCGTCGGCCTTGGCGTCCATCATGTCGTGGTACCGCTCGCGGCGCTCCGACGTGGTGCGACGGGTGTCGCGCAGCAGTCGCGGGTCGGTGCCGCGCGGGGCGGTCATCAGCTCCGCGTTCGACGAGATCGAGGGCTCCCAGTCGAAGACGATGCCGTCGCCCTCGCCGATCACGACGGTGGCCCCGGGGGTCGCGCCGGCGCGGAACAGCTCGACCTCGACGCCCAGCTTCTCGAGGCGGTCACCCAGGTAGCCGACGGCCTCCTCGTTCTGGAAGTCGGTCTGCTGCACCCACTTGAGCGGCTTGTCGCCCAGGATGCGGTAGATGTTGCCGTAAGTGCCGCCTTCGACGCGGACCGAGAAGTCCTTCTCCGAGCCCCTCGGCCGGATGACGATGCGCTCGGGCGCGGGAGCCGCCGCCTGCTCGGCGCGGTGCTTCGCGACGATGTCGCCGAGCGCGAAGGTGAGCTGACGCAGTCCTTCGTGGCTCACGGTCGAGATCTCGAACACGCGGAAGCCGCGCGCCTCCAGATCGGGGCGGACGAGGTCCGCGAGGTCCTTCGCCTCGGGGACGTCGACCTTGTTGAGCACCACCAGTTGCGGGCGATCGAGCAGCGGCAGCTGCCCGTCGGGCACGGGGTAGGCGGCGAGCTCGGCGAGGATGACGTCGAGGTCGGTGAGCGGGTCGCGGCCCGGCTCGAGCGTCGCGCAGTCGAGGACGTGGACGAGCGCCGTGCAGCGCTCGACGTGGCGGAGGAACTCCAGCCCCAGGCCCTTTCCCTCGCTGGCGCCCTCGATGAGCCCCGGCACGTCGGCGACGGTGAAGCGCTGCTCCCCCGCCTGAACGACCCCGAGGTTCGGGTGGAGCGTGGTGAACGGGTACTCGGCGATCTTGGGCCGTGCGGCGGAGACCGCGGCGATGAGGCTCGACTTGCCCGCCGACGGGAAGCCGACGAGCGCGACGTCGGCGACGGTCTTCAGCTCGAGGAGGACATCGCCCTCCCAGCCGGGCGTGCCGAGCAGTGCGAAGCCCGGCGCCTTGCGCTTGGGGTTGGCGAGGGCGGCGTTGCCGAGCCCGCCGAGACCGCCCGGGGCGGCGACGAAGCGCATGCCCGGCTCGATCATGTCGACGATCACGTCGCCGGAGGTGTCCTTGACGACGGTGCCGACGGGGACGGGCAGCTCGAGCGGCTCGCCAGCGGCACCCGATCGGTGGTCGCCCATGCCGAAGCCGCCGTTGCCGCTGGAGCGGTGCGGCGAGTGGTGGTACGACAGCAGCGTCGTGACCTGCGGGTCGGCCACGAGCACGACGTCGCCGCCGTGGCCGCCGTTGCCGCCGTCGGGGCCGGCCAGCGGCTTGAACTTCTCGCGCTTGACAGACACGCAGCCGTTGCCGCCCTTGCCGGCACGCAGGTGCAGTGTCACCCGGTCGACGAACGTGACCATACGGTCCCCCTCAGGTCTGGATGCTCCCCGGTGTGCCGGGAAGGGGATAAAGGGAAAGGGCGAGCCGAAGCCCGCCCCTTCCTGAAGTCTGTGAGACTCGCTGGATTACTCCGCGACCGCCACGATGTTGACGACCTTGCGGCCGCCCTTCTGACCGAACTCGACCGAGCCCGCAGCCAGTGCGAACAGCGTGTCGTCGCCACCGCGGCCGACGTTGGCGCCGGGGTGGAAGTGCGTGCCGCGCTGGCGGACGAGGATCTCGCCGGCGTTGACGGCCTGGCCACCGAAGCGCTTCACGCCGAGGCGCTGAGCGTTGGAGTCACGACCGTTACGGGTGGAGCTTGCGCCCTTTTTGTGTGCCATCTCTGCGTCTCCTGTGGCTTTACTTGATGCCGGTGACCTTAACGCGCGTGAGGTCCTGACGGTGCCCCTGGCGCTTCTTGTAACCGGTCTTGTTCTTGAACTTCTGGATCACGATCTTGGGGCCGCGCTCCTCGCCGAGCACCTCGGCGGTCACGGTGACCTTCGCGAGCTTGTCGGCGTCGGTCGTGACGGTGTCACCGTCGACGAAGAGCACCGCGGGGAGCTCGATCTTGTCGCCGATCTTCGCCGCCTGACGGTCGAGGACGACGATCGTGCCGACCTCGACCTTCTCCTGCCGGCCGCCGGCGCGCACAACTGCGTAAACCACTTCACACCTGTTTCTTCTGGGAGCGCGCGCACGCACTCGGGGACGTCAACGAAGACTTGGTGCGGATATCTCGACGCACCAAGGGTCTACTTTATCAGATGCCGGAACAGTCCGCGAAAGCGCGCCGGGCCGTGTCGCGGGATCGGGTGCGTAGGATCTGGACGTGGCGATCCTCATCGACGATCCTCTGTGGCCGGCGCACGGTCGGCTGTGGGCGCATCTGGTGACCGATACCGACCTCGCCGAGCTTCACGCCTTCGCCGCCGCGAACGGCATCCCTGCGCGCGGCTTCGACCTGGACCACTACGACGTGCCCGAAGAGGCGCACGCCCGTCTGGTCGCGGCCGGCGCGCAGCACGTGAGCGGTCACGAGCTGGTGCGGCGCCTCATCGCATCCGGTCTTCGTGTGCGGGGGCGCGACCGCCGCTGACTCACCGGGCCGCGGCCGCCGACAGCTCGAGGACGTCGGCCGCGCGGCCGGGGCCGTCGAAGGCACGGATCGCGTCGCCGAGCCGCTGCGCGCGCACGCGGGTGGGACCATCGGCCAGCGTCCGCCGGATGGCGCGACGGATCGTGGCGGGGTCCGTCCGCCGCGACATCGTCGCTCCCACGCCTGCGCGGGCCACCGCGCGGCCGATGCGCGGCTGGTCGGAGGTCGGCTCGAGGGGCAGCGTGAGCACCGGCACGCCATGGGCCAGCGCGGCGAGGGTGGTGCCGTGTCCGCCGTGACCCACCACGAGGGAGGCGTCCGGGAAGAGCTCGTCGTGCGGCATCCATTCGTGCACTTCGATGCCGCGGGGCACCCGCATCTCCCCCGCCGTGACAGCCGGGCCGAGGGTGGCGATCACCCGCACGTCGAGGCCGTCGACGGCGTCGAGCAGCCGCTGCCAGGTCGCGACGAGCTCGGCGAACCGGAAGGTGCTGAGGCTCAGCACGACCGTCGGTGCGGAGGGTTGTGCGGCGACGGCGCGCGTCATCGCTCCCGTGTACACGACCCCGCCCGGCGCGGCTGACAGCGCATCTTGGGCAGGGAACGGCAGCCCGAACCCGGGTACGGATGCCACGAGGATCGGTGCCGCGCGTCGGCGCGGCGCCTGCACCCGTATCCCCCGCGTCCACAGCACCGATCCCGCCACCCGCGCGCCCGAGGCCAGGAAGTCGTGCAGCGTGTGCTCGAGCACCACGATGCGCTGATCCATCCGATCGAGGACGTCCATCACGGCGAACAGCGTGCAGTCGACCACCACGACGTCGGCGGGGAACGCCGCGAGCAGCGCCACGGTGTCGTCGGCGAGGCCGGTGTCGGTGAACAGTCTGAAGAGGCCTGCGGGGCGTGGATCCAGCACGAAGCCCGGTGCGCTCGCGAACGCGGTGAAGGGCAGGCCTGCAGCGCGGTAGGCGCTCGCCTGGGAGTCGTGGCCGAGGACGCGGACGTCGTGCCCGCGCTCCACGAGCGCACGCGCGATGGTGATGGTGGGCATGCGGTTGCCGCCGCCGTCCCACGTCACGAACACGTAGCGCGCCATCGCGCCCCCGTTCCCCAGCTCCCGGGAATCAGCCTATCGAGGGGGTGCGTGGGCCGACAGAGGGGCGCCGTCCCGGCCGGGGCCGGGACGGCGCGAGACGCTCAGTCCTCCGACGGCGTGTGGGGCACCGGGGTGCCCGTGAGAGCCGCGGTCGTCACCCGACGACGCGCGCGGCCCTGCCCCGGCGCCTTGGGCTCGGGAAGGGCGTTGAGCACCGAGTCGAGGAGGAGGTCCTTCTCGGTGCGGTTCTCCTTCTTCGCACCGGAATCCTGACGCTTCTTGCGCGGCTTCTTCGGGCGCTCGGCCGGAGCCTGCTCGACGACGGGGGCCGCCTCGACGTGCGGCGCCTCTTCGCTGTGGTGGATCGTGGATGCCGCGATCTGCGCGAGCGCCGACTTCACGCCCTCCGTGATCACGTGCGTGCCGTTCGAGCCGCCGCCGGTCGCGGGAGCCTGTGCGCCGCCCCGCGGGCGACGGCCGGACGACGGCGCACCGCTCGCGGCGGGCACGCGGTGCTTGACGACCGGGTCGTGGTGCACGATCAGGCCGCGCCCCGCGCAGACCTCGCACGCCTCGCTGAACGTCTCCAGGAGACCCAGTCCGAGCTTCTTGCGCGTCATCTGCACGAGACCGAGCGAGGTGACTTCGGCGACCTGGTGCTTCGTCCGGTCGCGGCTCAGGCACTCGACGAGACGGCGCAGCACGAGATCACGGTTGGACTCGAGCACCATGTCGATGAAGTCGACGACGATGATCCCGCCGATGTCGCGCAGGCGCAGCTGGCGGACGATCTCCTCCGCGGCCTCGAGGTTGTTCTTCGTGACGGTCTCTTCGAGGTTCCCGCCCGAGCCGACGAACTTGCCGGTGTTGACGTCGACGACCGTCATCGCCTCGGTGCGGTCGATGACCAGCGAGCCGCCGGAGGGCAGCCACACCTTGCGGTCGAGAGCCTTCTCGATCTGCTCGGTGACGCGGAACACGTCGAACGGGTCGTGCTCGCCCTCATACCGCTCGACGCGCTCGAGCAGGTCGGGCGCCACGGACTCGAGGTACTTCGAGATGGTGTGGTGCGCGTCGTCGCCCTGGATGAGCATCTTCGAGAAGTCCTCGTTGAAGACGTCGCGGACGATCTTGACGAGGAGGTCGGGCTCCGAGTGCAGCAGCGCCGGCGCCTGGATCGTCTCGATCTGCTTCGAGATGTGCTCCCACTGATTGGTGAGGCGCTGCACATCGCGCGTCAGCTGGTCCTCGGTGGCGCCCTCGGCGGCGGTGCGCACGATGACGCCCGACGACTCGGGCAGCACCTCCTTGAGGATCTTCTTGAGGCGCGCGCGCTCGGTGTCGGGCAGCTTGCGCGAGATGCCGTTCATGTTGCCGCCCGGCACGTACACGAGGTAGCGACCGGGGAGCGAGATCTGGCTCGTGAGGCGGGCACCCTTGTGTCCGACCGGGTCCTTCGTGACCTGGACGAGCACGCGGTCGCCGGTCTTGAGCGCGAGCTCGATCCGGCGGGGCTGGTTGCCGGTCTCGACGGCGTCCCAGTCGACCTCGCCGGAGTACAGCACGGCGTTGCGGCCGCGGCCGATGTCGACGAACGCGGCCTCCATGCTCGGCAGCACGTTCTGGACGCGACCGAGGTACACGTTGCCGATGAGCGACGCGTCCTGGTTGCGGGCGACGTAGTGCTCGACGAGCACGTTGTCCTCGAGCACGGCGATCTGGATGCGGCCGTTGCGCGAGCGCACGATCATGTCGCGGTCGACGGCCTCACGACGGGCGAGGAACTCCGCCTCGGTCACGACCGCACGACGGCGACCTGCCTCGCGGCCGTCGCGGCGGCGCTGCTTCTTGGCCTCGAGACGCGTCGAGCCCTTGATGCGCTGCGGCTCGGTGATGAGCTCGACGGCGCGCTGACGCGGCTGCGACGGCTCGGAAGGCGTGGACGCCTCGTCCCGGCCCTCGCCGCGACGACGGCTGCGGCGACGCGAGGTGCTTGACGACGCTGCGGCCTCGGGCTCCGGCTCGGCCTGCTGACGGCCCGGACGTGCCGGAAGCGGCGCGATCTCGGGCGCGTAGAACATGAGCTGCGTCGACACGGCCGACACGAACACCTCGGGGAGAAGCCCCAGGGTCACCGCGGTCACGGCTTCCGGCTCGGCCGGTGCTTCCGGCTCGACGGGCGCTTCGGCCTCGGCGGGAGCTTCCGGCTCGGCGGCCGCCTCGGGGGCGGACGGAGCTTCGGCATCGCCGTCGGTCGGTGCCTCGGCCGCGGGCTCGCTCTCGGGCTCAGCCGCCGCCTCTGCGGCCGGCTCAGCCTCTGCGGCCGGCTCGGTCGCCTCGGCCGGGCTCTCCTCGGTCTGCGCGGGGACCTCGGCGGTCTCCTGCGGCTCCTCGACCGGCGAGTCCGCGTCCACCGCGGGTGTCGCCTCGTCGCCCGCTGTGGTCAGCGGCGCGTCCGGTTCGGTCTGAGGGGGGAATTCTGCATCGGTTCCATCAGCCATCACTGGCGTACTCCTAGCGGGGCGACACCGCGCGTCGCCCGGCGAAATCTCGTGCAGCGCCGCCCATGCCCCTCTGGACGGGGCGGTGCCGCGAACTCACTCGGTCTGCAGCGGTCGTCCGGCGCTAGGCGGATGCTCGCGCTGCCAAGGGCATTCGTCGCCCTGAAGTCTTCTGGTGATGATCGTCACGGCGCGGCCGTGAGTCATCGCCCCCCATTATCGCACTTACACCGCCAGAATGCCCATTCGCCCGGCGACTGCGCCTTCCCCACGCCGCGGATCGGCGATTTGCCACGGCGCCGGGGTGCGGCATCCGTGCAGAACTCGATGTCATAATCCGAGGCATGCCCGAGCAGCAGACCCACACCCGCCCGACCGGACTCGCCGTATGGCTCGTCATCGCGGGTGTGATCGGCTGGTGGGCGGCGTTCTCTCTGACGGTCGAGAAGCTGGAGAAGCTCGCGAACCCCGACGCGATCGCGTCGTGCGACCTGAGCGTGCTGGTGCAGTGCAGCGCGAACCTCGAGTCGTGGCAGGGCAGCGCGTTCGGTTTCCCGAATCCGATCCTCGGGCTCACCGGCTGGGTGGCCCCGATCGTGGTCGGCATGGCTCTTCTCGCGCGGGCCCGGTTCGCGCGGTGGTTCTGGTGGTGCTTCTGGGCCGGCATCGCCTTCGCGTTCGGGTTCGTGCTCTGGCTGATCAGCCAGAGCATCTACGCGCCCAATCTGCACACGCTGTGCCCGTGGTGCATGGTGACCTGGGCGGTCACGATCCCGACGTTCTACGCGGTGACGCTCCACATGCTCCGCGCCGGCCTCGTCCCGGCATCCGACCGGGTGCGCGACGTCGCCGACCGGCTGATGGTGTGGGTGCCGCTGGCGGCGATCGTGAGCTACGCGATCATCCTGCTGCTGGCGCAGCTCGAGATGAACGCCGTCGTCAACATCTGGCAGACGCTGTTCGGCTGACCCCGGAGGCGCGTCCAGGGTCAGCCGATCGGGCGATCAGCCGAACCAGATCTCGAGTTCGCGCGCGGCGGACTCGGGGCTGTCGGAGCCGTGCACGAGGTTCTGCTGCACCTTCAGGCCCCAGTCGCGGCCGTAGTCGCCGCGGACCGTGCCGGGCGCGGCCGTCGTCGGGTCGGTGGTGCCCGCGAGCGAGCGGAAGCCCTCGATCACGCGGTTGCCGGCGAGGCGGATCGCGACCGACGGGCCCGACATCATGAACTCGAGCAGCGGCTCGTAGAAGGGCTTGCCCTCGTGCTCGGCATAGTGGCGCTCGAGCGTCTCACGGTCGGGCTCGACGAGGCGGATGTCGACGAGGGCGTACCCCTTCGCCTCGATGCGGGCGAGGATCGCGCCGGTGAGGCCGCGGGCGACGCCGTCGGGCTTGACGAGGACGAGGGTCTCTTCGATGGGCATGCGGGACCTTTCGTTGCTGATCAGGCGTGGGGAGGAGTCAGTGCTCTTCAGGAGATCGGGCCGCGAGGCGCGCGTTGCGCCGGTCGAGAGCGGCCCCCTTGATCGTCGCATACCCGTACATGCCGCCGAAAATGAGCGCGACGATGGCGAGTGCCGGCACGAGGAAGGCGCCCAGCAGGACGAAGACCTGCAGCACCCAGCCGAGCACGATGCCCCACCGGTAGCGCACGACCCGCGTCGTGAGGATCATCAGCACGGCCAGTCCTGCCCCGGCGACGATGCCCCACCACGGCGCGATCGACGCGGGAAGCGCCTTCAGACCGTAGACGACCAGGCCGCCGAGGAACACGACGATCGACTCGAAGCCGAGCACGATCGTCGCGAGCGACTCCGCCGCACCGCGGGGGCGCCGGGGCTTCGGCCGCTTCTCGTCGGTCACGCGTTCCACCCGGACTTCCAGTCCTCGTCCGCCGCGAGGGCGAGGGCCTCCCCCGCGAGCACGACCGACCCCGCGATCACGACGGCACGCCGATCGGATGCTGAGGCCCACGCGCGCGCCGCCTCCGCGGCATCGGCGAGGTCGCGGTGAACGGAGACGCGCAGATCGTGCGCCTCAGCGAGGTCGGCGATGGCATCCGCGTCCTCGGCCCGCTCCGAGTCGGGGGCGGTGGCGAACACGTGGGCGGCGACCGGGGCGATCTCGGACACGATGCCGGCGGCATCCTTGTCGGAGAGCACGCCCAGCACCACACCCCATTCGTCGAAGTCGAACGCCTCGCGCAGCGCGGTGACGAGGGCGCGGGCGCCATGCGGATTGTGCGCCGCGTCGACCAGCACGGTCGGGGCCGCACCGACGAGCTGGAGCCGTCCGGGCGACGTCACTCCCCCGAGGCCTTCCGCCAGCACGTCGCCGGCGATCGGCTGCGACGCTCCTCCGACGAGCGACTCGACCGCCGCGATCGCGAGCGCCGCGTTGAAGCCCTGGTGGGCGCCGTACAGCGGCAGGTATTCGTCCTCGTAGGTGCCGGCGAGGCCGCGCACGGTGATCTGCTGCCCGCCGACCGCGAGGCGCTGCTGGGCGAGCGCGAACTCGGAGCCTTCGAAGGCGATCGTGGCGCCGTGGGCGGCCGCGGCTTCGCGCAGCACCGCCTCGGCGGCGGCATCCTGCCGGGCCGACACGACGGCTGCGCCGTCCTTGATGATCCCCGCCTTGACGCTCGCGATCTCGGCGATCGTGTCGCCGAGCCGGTCCGCGTGGTCGAGGTCGATGGGCGCGAACACCGCGACGTCGCCGTCGGCGGTGTTCGTGGAGTCCCACGACCCGCCCATGCCGACCTCGAGCACGAGCACGTCGATCGGCGCGTCGGCGAACGCGACGAACGCGAGCACCGTCAGCAGCTCGAAGAACGTGAGAGGCGCGTCGTCGGCGGCGGCGAGCTCCGCATCCACCAGGTCCACGAACGGTGCGATCTCGTCCCACGCGTCGGCGATCGCGGCATCGTCGATCGGCTCGCCGTCGACCATGATCCGCTCGGTGAACCGCTCGAGGTGGGGACTGGTGAACAGGCCCGTGCGCAGGCCGTGCGCGCGCACGAGGGTCTCGATCATCCGGCTGGTCGACGTCTTGCCGTTGGTTCCGGTGACGTGGACGACGCGGTACGTCTTCTGGGGATCGTCGAGCAGCTCGAGCACGCGCCGCGTGCGCTCGACGCGCGGCTGCACCCACCGCTCCCCCTGGCGCTCGAGGAGCGCCTCGTAGACGGCGTCGGCGCGCTTGCGGTCGCGATCGCTCATGCTGTGGCCTCCGTCCGGCCGACCGAGACGGTGAAGGCGCCGCGGTTGGCATAGGTTCCCGCGTCGACCACCGCCTCGAACTCGATGGGTGTCCCGGAATCACCGGATGCTGCGAGCTCGGCCGTCCGCGTGCGCACGCTGTGGGCGAGCGCGAGCGTCTCGCCTGCCACGTCGGCGATGTCGAAGGCTGCGGAGACCGCCTCGCCGTCGGCCTCGTCGTCGAACACGAGACCGAGGCGGATGCGGTCGCTCACGTCGAACCCGGCCGCCTTGCGGGTGTCCTGCACGGCGCGGATCACGTCGCGGGCCAGGCCCTCCGCCTCGAGCTCGGGCGTCGTCGTCGTGTCGAGCAGGACGAAGCCGTCGCCCGCGAGAAGGGCGATCGCCGTGCCGTCGGCGACGCCGCCGGCCTCGAGTGTGAGGTCGTACTCCCCCGGCTCCAGGGCGATGCCGTCGACGACCACGACACCGTCGCGCTCCTCCCACACGCCCGCCTTCGCGCCAGAGATCACGTGCTGGACCTGCTTGCCCAGGCGCGGGCCCGCGGCGCGCGCGTTCACGCTGAGTCGCTTGCTGATGCCGTAGCGCTCCGAGACGTCGTCGCCGAGCTCGATGAGCTCGACCGACTTCACGTTGAGCTCGTCGCGCAGGATGCCGTCGAACTGCGCGAGGGACGCAGCATCCGGAACCGCCACCGTCAGGGTGGGAAGCGGCAGGCGCACGCGACGGCCCTCCTTCTTGCGCAAGGCGTTGGCGACGCTGGATGCCTCGCGGACGGCGTCCATCGCGGTGCGGATGTCGTCCGCCGCGGGGAAGGCGTCGGCGTCGGGCCAGTCCTGCAGGTGGACGCTGCGTCCGCCGGTCAGGCCCTGCCAGATCTTCTCGGAGACCAGCGGGATGAGCGGGGCGGCGACGCGCGTGAGCGTCTCGAGCACGGTGTAGAGCGTGTCGAACGCCTCGCGACTGGTCGGGTCCTCGGAGACGCCCACCCAGAACCGGTCTCGCGAGCGGCGGATGTACCAGTTGGTCAGCGCCTCGGCGAAGTCGCGGACCTTTGCCGCGGCGAGCGTCGAATCGAGCACCTCGAGATCGGCGGCGACCTCGCGCACGAGGTCACCGGTGAGCGCCAGGATGTAGCGGTCGAGCACATCCGTCGAGTCGGTGCGCCACGAGGCCTGGTAGCCCTCGCCACCGGCGCCGCCCGCGGCGTTCGCATACGTCGCGAAGAAGTACCACGCGTTCCACAGCGGGAGCAGGAACTCCCGCACGCCCGCGCGGATGCCCTCCTCGGTCACGACGAGGTTGCCGCCGCGCAGCACCGAGCTCGACATCAGGAACCAGCGCATCGCGTCGGACCCGTCGCGGTCGAACACCTCGCTGACGTCGGGATAGTTGCGCAGCGACTTCGACATCTTGAGCCCGTCGCTGCCCAGGACGATGCCGTGGCACGACACACCGGTGAACGCCGGGCGGTCGAACAGCGCCGTCGAGAGCACGTGCATCACGTAGAACCAGCCGCGCGTCTGCCCGATGTACTCGACGATGAAGTCGGCCGGCGAGTGCTCGTCGAACCACTGCTGGTTCTCGAACGGGTAGTGCACCTGCGCGTACGGCATCGACCCCGAGTCGAACCAGACGTCGAACACGTCCTCGATCCGGCGCATCGTGCTCTTGCCGGTCGGGTCGTCCGGGTTCGGGCGCGTGAGGTCGTCGATGTACGGACGGTGCAGGTCGACCTCGCCGTCCGCGTTCGTCGGGAGACGCCCGAAGTCACGCTCGAGCTCCTCCAGCGACCCGTAGACGTCGACGCGCGGGTGCCCCGGGTCGTCGCTCTTCCACACCGGGATCGGCGAGCCCCAGTACCGGTTGCGGCTGATCGACCAGTCACGTGCGCCGTCGAGCCACTTGCCGAACTGGCCGTGCTTGACGTTCTCCGGCACCCACGTGATCTGCTCGTTGCCCGCGAGCATGCGGTCCTTGATGTCGGTGACGCGCACGAACCAGCTCGACACCGCCCGGTAGATGAGGGGGTTCCGGCAGCGCCAGCAATGCGGGTACGAGTGCTCGTAGCTCGCCTCGCGCAGCAGGCGCCCCTCCTGCTTGAGCAGGCGGATGAGCGGACGGTTCGCGTCCATCCACAGTTCGCCGGCGACATCCGTCACCTGCGGGAGGAAGCGTCCGCCGTCGTCCAGGCTCATGATGAGCGGGATGCCGGCGGCCTCGGTCACGCGCTGGTCGTCCTCACCGAAGGCCGGTGCCTGGTGGACGATGCCCGTGCCGTCGCCCGTCGTCACGTAGTCGTCGACGAGGAGGCGCCATGCGGTCTGCGTGCCCCAGATCGAGGCATCCGCGTAGTAATCGAAGAGGCGGTCGTACGTGACGTTCTCGAGGTCGGCGCCCAGCACCGTCTGCTCGACGGCCTCGCGTGCGGCCTCGACGGAGGCGTACCCGAGGTCCTTCGCGTAGCCCGCGAGCAGATCCTCGGCGAGGAGGTACCGGTGTGCGGTCGCGCCCTCGGGGTCGTCTCCCGCCGGGACGTCGGCCGCCCCGAGGGGACCGCCGGGAACGACGGCGTAACGGATGTCGGGCCCCACCGCGAGGGCGAGGTTCGTGGGCAGGGTCCACGGGGTCGTCGTCCACGCGAGGGCGCGCACGCCGGTCAGCCCGAGAGCTTCCGCCTTCACGCCCGTGAGGGGGAACGTGATCGTGACCGACGGGTCCTGGCGCATCTTGTAGACGTCGTCGTCCATGCGCAGCTCGTGGGCCGACAGCGGCGTCTCGTCGCGCCAGCAGTACGGCAGGACGCGGTGCCCCTCGTAGGCGAGGCCCTTGTCGTAGATCGTCTTGAACGCCCACAGCACGGATTCCATGTACGTGAGGTCGAGCGTCTTGTACCCGCGCTCGAAGTCGACCCAGCGCGCCTGGCGCGTGACGTAGTCCTCCCACTCGCGCGTGTAGGCGAGGACGGACTCGCGCGACTTGGCGTTGAACGTGGCGATGCCCATCGCCTCGATCTCGCTCTTCTCCGTGATGCCGAGCTGCTTCATCGCCTCGAGCTCGGCCGGGAGGCCGTGGGTGTCCCAGCCGAAGACGCGATCGACCTTCTTGCCGCGCATCGTCTGGAAGCGCGGGAAGACGTCCTTCGCGTAACCGGTCAGGAGGTGGCCGTAGTGCGGCAGCCCGTTCGCGAAGGGCGGGCCGTCGTAGAAGACCCATTCCTCGGCGCCGTCGCGCTGATCGATCGAAGCACGGAAGGTGCGGTCGGCCTCCCAGAACGCGAGCGTCTGCTGCTCGATCTCGGGGAAGCGAGGGCTCGGAACGACGGCGGCCGGCGCGGCGTCGGCCGCGGGCCCGAAGGCGGAGGGTCGGGGGTAGGTCATCTTCTCTCGCAGGTGCTCGCTCGTGTGCTTCCTGCGGGGACGACACTGCCTGGATCCCTGACCAGACGTACCGCGGTACCACCCTGCATTGACGCTCGGCCCTTCGACAGGCTCAGGGACCGAGACGCCCTCTCTCACTGCGGCTGTGACGGGCCTGACCCGCTCGGTTCTACTGGGGGCGCCACGTGCGTGGGGTCCTGTTCTTCCGAGAGCTCCCCGGTGATGGCCGGATCCGCGCTGGTCCGACGAGTCTACCGTGGCTGTGCAAGAGGGAATGCGGCGACCGTCGCCGGGGTTTCTGGACTCGTGCCAAGATTGACGCCCGTGACCGCAGCAGCACCCGAAACCGCGCTCGCCCTCGAGACCGCCCCGACGCGTCGCGTCGCGTGGGCCTCGATGGTGGGCACCTCCCTCGAGTCCTTCGACTTCTACCTGTTCGCCTACTTCTCGGCGTTCTTCGTCGGCCCGCTCTTCTTCGACCCGCTGGGCGAGTTCGGCGCGACCAGCGCGGCGTTCCTCACGATCGCCCTGGCGTTCGTCGTGCGCCCGATCGGCGCCGTGATCTTCGGGTACATGGGCGACCGCCTCGGCCGCCGGGCGACCCTGCTGTGGACCGTCGCCATCATGGGCGTCGCGACCGGCCTCATCGGCCTCCTCCCCACGTATGCGCAGGCGGGCTGGCTGGGCGCGATCCTGCTGATCCTCCTCCGCATCGTGCAGGGCCTGTCGCTCGGCGGCGAGTGGGGCGGCTCGATCCTCATCGCCACCGAGAACTCCGGCCCCGTCAAGCGCGCCTTCTACGCCGCGGTCCCCCAGCTCGGATCCCCCGTCGGCTCGATCCTGTCCGCGACCGTGTTCATCGTGCTGACGACCGTCCTCCCGGCGGATCAGATCGCGGAGTGGGGCTGGCGCATCCCGTTCCTCCTCGCGATCCCGCTGCTGCTGGTGTCGCTGTACCTGCGATGGTCGATCACCGAGACGCCGGTGTTCGAGCGCGTCGTCTCCGAGGGGCGCCGCGACCGCGTCCCCTTCCTCACGATGTTCGCGAAGCGCCCCGGCGGCATGGCCATCGCCATCGGTGCGGCCCTCCTCGGCATCGGGTCCTACTCGCTGATGAACACGTACACCGTCAACTACGGCGTGGAGCAGCTGGGCTTCAGCTTCCAGGACCTGCTCATCGCGACCACGATCGGCGGTCTGCTGCAGCTCGTCACCATCCCGCTGTTCGGCGCGTGGGCCAGCCGGGTCGGCTCGGCGAACGTCGTCGTGTGGGGCGCGCTGGGCACGCTCCTCATCACGTTCCCGATGTACTTCCTGCTCCAGTTCGCGACCTTCCCGATCCTCATCGCGACGATGCTCGTCGGCGGCATCCTCCCGACGATGGCCTGGGCCGCGCTCGGAGGTCTCATGAACGACCTCTTCCCTGACCGCTTCCGCTACTCGGCGCTGTCCTTCGCGTACGCCCTGGCGGCGACGATCAGCGGCTTCGTGCCCTACCTCACGTTCGAGCTCGGCGTGGCCACGGGCTTCGCGTGGTGGCACCCGGGCGTGATCCTCGCGATCATGTCGGTCATCACGCTGGTCTCGGCGTGGCTGGCCTCCCGGCGCACCGTCGAGCCCGAGCTCGCGAGCGACCCGGCGACCGCGACGGCCAACGCCTGAGCGAAGACGCCGGAAAGCGAGCGGATGCCGGAACCCCCGGCATCCGCTCGCTTCTCCCGGTGCATGGACACCCGGGTAGAATCGAGCGACATCCCACACTCAGGCACGCTCACACAGTGCCGCACATATCGCCTCGAGGAGACGCCATGACCGACGCCCGCCCCGCACAGGGTCAGATCCCGGACAAGCCCGCGCTGGAGCGCCTCGAGGAGAAGTGGGATGCCGCCTGGTCCGGGCAGGGCACGTACCTGTTCGACCGTGCTCGTGCCGCACAGGTCGGTCGCGCCGGGGTGTACTCGGTCGACACTCCCCCGCCGACGGCGTCCGGGAGCCTGCACATCGGGCACGTGTTCTCGTTCACGCACACCGACCTCAAGGTGCGCTACGAGCGCATGCGCGGGAAGACCGTGTTCTACCCGATGGGCTGGGACGACAACGGTCTGCCCACCGAGCGCCGCGTGCAGAACTACTACGGCGTGCGCTGCGACCCGTCGCTGCCCTACGACGCCGACTTCACGCCGCCGTTCGAGGGCGGCGACAACAAGTCGAGCCGCGCCGCCGACCAGGTGCCCGTCAGCCGCCGCAACTTCATCGAGCTGTGCGAGAAGCTCACGGTCGAGGACGAGAAGCAGTTCGAGGCGCTCTTCCGCCAGTTGGGCCTCAGTGTCGACTGGACGCAGACCTACCGCACCATCTCCGACGACACGATCCGCACGAGCCAGCGCGCGTTCCTGCGCAACCTCGAGCGCGGCGAGGCCTACCAGGACCTCGCGCCGACGATGTGGGACATCGACTTCCGCACCGCCGTAGCCCAGGCAGAGCTCGAGGACCGCGAACAGCAGGCGTCGTTCCACACCATCGACTTCCCGTTCGCGGACGGCTCGGGCGCGATCACGATCGAGACCACTCGTCCGGAGCTGCTGCCGGCGTGCGTCGCGATCGTCACGCACCCCGAGGGCCCCCACAAGCACCTCATCGGCACGAAGGTGCGGAGCCCGTTCTTCGGCGCCGACATCGAGATCCACGGCCACCACCTCGCCCAGCCCGACAAGGGCACGGGCGCGGCGATGGTCTGCACGTTCGGCGACGTGACCGACATCGTGTGGTGGCGCGAGCTGCGGACCACCGACGGCCGCCACCTGCCGAACATGACCACGATCGGCCTCGACGGACGCTTCCTGCCCCAGGCGCCCTCGATCGTCGCGAACGCCGAGGCGGGCGCGTGGTACGAGGCCGAGATGGCGGGCAAGACCGTCTTCTCCGCCCGCAAGGCCCTCGTCGAGAAGCTCCAGGAGACCGGCGACATCACCGCCGTCGGCAAGCCGTTCAGCCACGCGGTGAAGTTCTTCGAGAAGGGCGACCGTCCGCTGGAGATCGTCTCGACGCGCCAGTGGTACATCCGCAACGGCGCACGCGACGCCGAGCTGCGCGACAAGCTCATCGCACTCGGACAGCAGATGTCGTGGCATCCCGATTTCATGCGGGTCCGCTACGAGAACTGGACCAACGGTCTCACCGGCGACTGGCTCGTGTCGCGCCAGCGCTTCTTCGGCGTGCCGATCCCGCTGTGGTACGGGCTCGACGAGAACGGCGAGCGCGACTACGACCGCGTGCTCACCCCCGACCTGGCATCGCTTCCGGTCGATCCGTCGACCGACGTGCCCCCGGGCTACAGCGCCGACCAGCGCGGCGTCGCGGGTGGCTTCGACGGCGAGAACGACATCTTCGACACGTGGGCGACCTCGTCGCTCACGCCGCAGCTCGCAGGCGGCTGGGATCGCGATCCGGAGCTCTGGAACCTCGTGGCCCCGTTCGACATGCGCCCGCAGGGTCAGGACATCATCCGCACCTGGCTGTTCTCGACGATGCTGCGCAGCGCCCTCGAGGACGACCGTGCACCGTGGATGGATGCCGCGATCTCGGGCTTCATCGTCGACCCCGACCGCAAGAAGATGTCGAAGTCGAAGGGCAACGTCGTCACGCCCGCTGACATCCTGGCGCAGCACGGCTCGGACGCGGTGCGGTACTGGGCGGCCTCGAGCCGCCTCGGCACCGACGCGGCGTTCGACCCGCAGAACCCGACGCAGATCAAGATCGGCCGCCGCCTCGCGATCAAGGTTCTCAACGCCGCGAAGTTCGTGCTGTCGTTCCCGGTTCCCGAGGGTGCCGAGGTGACCCACGCCCTCGACGCCTCGATGCTCGCGACGCTCCACGGCGTCGTGCGCGACGCGACGAAGGCGCTCGAGAACTACGACCACGCCCGTGCGCTCGAGGTGACCGAGTCGTTCTTCTGGACGTTCTGCGACGACTACCTCGAGCTCGTCAAGGAGCGCGCGTACAACCAGACGGACGCCGGTCAGGCCTCCGCCGCGCTCGCGCTGCGCCTGGCGATGTCGGCGCTGCTGCGCCTGCTGGCCCCGGTGCTGGCGTTCGCGACCGAAGAGGCCTGGTCGTGGTTCAACGACGGCTCGGTGCATACCGCAGACTGGCCCGTCGCACCGGACGAGGAGTGGGGCGACCCCACGGTACTGACCGCCGTGAGCGCGGCGCTCATCGGCATCCGCCGCGCGAAGACCGAGGCGAAGGCCTCGCAGAAGACCGCGGTCGCCCGCGCCGTCCTCGCCGGCCCGGCCGCCGCGCTCGATGCGCTGCGGCTCGCGGAAGGCGACCTCAAGGCGGTCGGCCGGATCACCGAGATCGAGTACGTCGACGCCGAGGCCGTCTCCGTCACGGAGATCGAACTCGCTCCCCAGGAGGTGTGACATGCAGCTCGGAACACGCTGGACCTCGGGTGACGAACCGCCGAAGGCCGTCCCGGCCGCGCTGGGGCGCGGCATCCGTTCCGTGGATGAGACGATCCCCGCCGACCAGCTCGGTCAGCCGCGTCCGCGCTGGACGCTCACGTGGCTGGAGGGCAAGCCGATCGCGGAGCTCGACACGGGTGTGATCGTGTCGCTGGACGCCGACGGCGAAGCCGTCGTCCGGCACGATCCGGACGACGGCTTCGCGTAAGCCTCAGCGGCTCATTCCTCCGGCGCGTCGTGGTGCGACGCCGAGAGGAGCAGCCGGATGGCGAAGAGGGTCGCGACGAGTGTCACTCCCGCGGCGATGAGGAACGGCAGCCGCAGATCGATGCGGGCCACCCACCCGCCGAGGAGCGTCGCGAACGGGAAGATGCCCCACGTGAACGTGCGGGTGATCCCCAGCACACGACCGAAGATGTGACCCGGCACGATCGTCTGGCGCAGCGCGCCCCACGGCACGTTCCACACGGAGACGGCCGCGGCCATGAGGCCGTACGCGATGGTTCCCGTGATCGCCTCGGGCGCCGCCCACACCGCCGCGAGGCTGATGGCCGCGACGACGTTGGCGCCGAGCATCACCGGGCCGCGACCGAACTTCGCGACGAGCGACGAGGCCACCAGCGACCCCGCGAGTCCCCCGAGCCCGATTCCGGCGGTGACGACGCCGATCGCGGCCGCCGGCACGTGCTGCACGTCGAGGAAGTACAGGTACACCGGTGCCTGGGCGAACGCGAAGGCCGAACCGACGATCGAGGTGAAGATCACCATCGAGCGCAGGAACCGGTGATTCCAGAGGTACACGAAGGCGTCGCGAGCCGAGACGTTCGGACGGGCGGTGGCGGCAGCATCCGTCTCCGTCGCCTCTTCGGAGGCCGCCAGCGGGTCGCCGGCTGCGACCGCCGCCTCGGCCCGCACCGCCGTGGCGCGCGCTTCGTGCAGCGGACGAGCGGCCGACAGCGGGAGCATCACGGCGAGCACGATCGGGATGAGGTAGCCCGCGGCGCCCACCCAGAGCGGCAGCGCGAGCGAGATCGCGAACAGGACGCCGCCGATCGGCGACGAGATGAAGCTGTCGATCGTGATCTGCGCGGCCTGCATCCAGCCGTTCGCCCGATCCAGCGCCGGGCGCTTGACCACAGCCGGCATGATCGCGTTCGTCGCGTTGTCGAACAGCGTCTCGCCGAGACCGAAGACCAGCACGCCGGCGAACAGCCACCAGATGTCGAGAGCCCCCGAGACGGTGAGCAGGGCGAGCCCGACCGCAGCGAGTCCACGGATGCCGTTGGCGATCGCCATGATCCAGCGGCGATCGAACCGGTCGACGAGCATGCCGGCCGGCAGGCCGAAGACGAGCCACGGGAGGAACGCGAGCGCGGTGATCGCCGAGATCGCGAGCGGGTCGCGGGTCAGGGTGGTGGCGATGAGTGGAACCGCCACGCGTCCGAGCCCATCCGCGAGGTTGCTGAACGCGGCCGCGGTCCACAGCTTTCCGAAATCGCGGCCGAGCGGGACCCTGCGTGCCCGCCCGGCCGACGATCCGGTCCGCTCGGCCGTGTCGACGCTGTCGCTCATCGCGGCAGCAGCCCCATCGCGGCGCGTGCCTCGGCTTCGCGCCGAGCCCCGACCACGGCGGCCTGGGCGGTCAATGCGCGACGCTCTTCGGCGTCGTCTCGCTTCTCGACGCGTGCGACGACGTACGCGTCGAGAGCGGATGCTGCGCGCAGCAGCGCGCGGTCGAATCGGGTGGCGGATGCCCGGAACCCACGTGCCGCGAGTTCGTCTGCCGTGATGGCGGTCATGACTGTCCTCCTATTTGCGGGAGCGGGAAGAGGTCTGCCCGGATGGTGACGGGGCGGACGTTCTCGCCGGTCTGATTGCGGTAGTTGTCGACGGTCTCGTCGATGAGCGCCATGATCTTGAGCGCCAGGTCTTTGCTCTGCTCGGCGGTGAGGCGCGCGGTGGCGGTGGAGATCAGCGTGCCTTCCTGCCACATCTCGTCCTCGCCGCCGATGCCGCGGTTGACGAAGTCGAGCAGCTGGTCGTTGCGGTTGCGCAGGAACTCGTTCATCACGACCTGCGTCGCCGCACGGCCGGCGGGCGTCGCCATCGCATCCGGGTTGGCGAATGACACGCCTCCGACGGGACGCTCCCACCACCGCTCGCGGCCGGTGCCGCGATCTTCGGCCTCCCGGATCAGGTCCTGCTTGGCGAGAGCGCGGAGGTGGTAGCTCGTCGACCCGCTGGACTCCCCCAGCCGCTCCGCGAGCGAGCTCGCCGTCTGCGGGCCGTACTGGCTGAGGATGTCGTAGATCTTCACGCGCAACGGGTGCGCCAGAGCCCGGAGCGCCCCGGAGTCGAGGACGCGATCCTGGTTGTGGCGCTCCTCGGTGCGGGCGGCGGCATCCGTGGTCTCGGGTGTCTCGTTCTCTGCCATGTCCCCAGAGTAGCGATGCAAAGACGTCTTTGCAAGTACTTCTTTGCAATCAATAGTTTGCAAGCTGTTCTTTGCAAAAGACTCTCGGCATGGGCGGGCGGCGTGACTAGGCTGGACGCCATGCCGAACGAGAACCCGCTCCTGTCCCCCAGCACGCTGCCGTACGGTCTGCCCGAGTACGCGGCCATCCGCCCCGAGCACTACCTGCCGGCGTTCGAGCAGGCGTTCGCCGATCACACTCGCGAAGTGGCGGCGATCACGCGCGTGCGCTCTATGCCGACGTTCGAGAACACGCTGGTGCCGCTGGAAGAGAGCGGTCGTCTCCTGGGTGACGTCGCCCGCACGTTCTACACCGTGTCGTCGGCCGACGCGACGCCCGAGATCCAGGAGATCGAGGAACAGCTCGCGCCCCTCATGTCGGCGCACCAGGACTCGATCCAGCTCGACTCGGACCTGTTCTGGCGCATCAGGACGATCCACGAACAGCTCGACCAGCTCGATCTGACGCCCGAGCAGCGGTACCTCGTGGAGCGCCACCACACCGAGATGGTCCACGCCGGTGCGGGACTGGACGACGCGGCGAAGCAGCGCCTCACGGAGCTGAACCAGCGGCTGTCGACCCTCACCACGCAGTTCGAGAAGAACCTCCTCGCGGACACCAATGACCTCGCGATCGTGTTCGACGACGCGTCCGAGCTCGACGGGCTCTCCGAGGGCGAGCTGTCGGCGGCGGCTCAGGCCGCAGCGGATCGCGGGCTCGAGGGCAAGTGGGTCGTGACCCTGACCCTCTTCACGGGGCATCCCTACCTGTCGAGCCTGACCGACCGTGGATCCCGTGCGCGCCTGCTCGCGGCATCCCGCTCCCGGGGCTCGCGCGGCAACGAGCACGACAACCGCGCCACCCTGCTCGAGATCGTCAGGCTCCGCGCCGAGCGGGCGGCGCTGCTCGGCTACGACTCGCACGCGTCGTACATCACGTCGGACGAGACCGCCGGCTCCCCCGCAGCGGTCCACGACCTGCTGCGCCAGCTCGCCGCGCCCGCCGCCCGCAATGCCCGGCGCGAGCAGGCCAAGCTGCAGGCCATCATCGACGCCGAGCCGGAGCCGTTCGCGCTGGAGGCGCACGACTGGGCCTTCTACACCGAGAAGGTGCGCGCGGCCGAGTACGACCTCGACCGCGCCGCGCTGCGCCCCTGGTTCGAGGCGGAGCGGGTGCTACAGGACGGCGTGTTCCGGGCGGCCACCGATCTGTACGGCATCACGTTTGCCGAGCGCACGGACCTCGGGGGCTACCACCCCGACACCCGCGTGTTCGAGATCCACAACGCCGACGGATCGACGCTCGGGCTGTACATCCTCGACCTGTACACGCGCGACACCAAGCGCGGCGGCGCCTGGATGAACTCGATCGTGCTGCAGTCGCGGCTGCGCGGCACACAGCCGATCGTGGTCAACAACCTCAATGTGCCGAAGCCGGCCGAAGGGCGGCCGACTCTGCTCAGCCTCGACGAGGTGACCACGCTGTTCCACGAGTTCGGACACGCGCTGCACGGGCTGTTCGCGACCGTGACGTACCCGCACTTCGCCGGCACCAACGTCTACCGCGACTTCGTCGAGTTCCCCAGCCAGGTCAACGAGATGTGGATCTACTGGCCCGAGATCCTCGCTTCGTACGCCCGTCACATCGACACCGACGAGCCGCTGCCAGCCGAGATCGTCGAGAAGCTGCACGCGTCGGAGGCGTTCAACCAGGGCTTCGCGACGAGCGAGTACCTCGCGGCGGCATGGCTCGACCAGGCGTGGCACTCGCTGTCGGTCGAGGGCGCTGCCGCCGACATCGACGTCGCGGCCTTCGAGGCGGCCGCACTCGCGGACATCGGGCTCGACAACGCGGTCGTGCCGACCCGCTACTCGTCGACCTACTTCGCCCACGTCTTCTCGGGCGGTTACAGCGCCGGCTACTACTCGTACATCTGGAGCGAGGTGCTCGACGCCGACACGGTGGAGTGGTTCCGCGAGAACGGCGGCCTCCGTCGTGAGAACGGCGATCGCTTCCGCGGCCGGCTGCTGGGCGTGGGCGGGTCGAAGGACCCGCTCGAGGCCTACCGCGACTTCCGTGGCCGCGACGCCGAGATCCAGCCGCTGCTCGAGCGCCGCGGACTGACAGGCTAGCCGACGTTCACAGCAGGCCGAGCTCGCGGGCGAGGGCGCGCACCCGCTCGGCCATCACGGCGGGCACTTCGGCGATCGCGAAGTGCCCGCCCTCGTCGAGCCGCTCGAAGATGCGCAGGTCGCGGTAGAAGCGTCGCGCCAGCGATTCGGGGTAGTCGCCCTCGTGGCGCTGGATGTGGACGGATGCCGGAACCACGACCGGCGGCATCTCGTCAGGCTGGTCGGCGCCCTCGTAATACGGCCGGAACGAGGTGCCGATGCTCTGGGTCGTCCAGTAGATCATCGCCTCAGTGAGAATGCGGTCGCGGGAGATCCGTCGCTCGACCGCGCGCGGGTCGCCCTGTGGAGTGTCGCTCCACTCCACGAGCTTCTCGGTCAGCCAGGCGAGCAGCCCCGCCGGCGAGTCGTTGAGGGCGGCGGCAAGCGTGTCGGGCCTGGTCGCCTGCACGTGCCCGTAGGCGCCGTTGGCGCCGCCCCAGTGCTCGAGGCGTGTGAAGAAGGCGACCTCATCGGGGGCGGTGAGGAGTGGGCGCTCGGCCATCGAGGGGAAGTGCGAGTGGGTGACGACGACACCCGACACCGAATCCGGGTACGATCCCGCGATCAGGTCGTTGACGTTCGCCGACACGTCCTCGCCATAGGTCAGGTAGGCCTCGTAGCCGAGCACATCGGTCATGAGGGCATGCATCGTCGCGGCGAGCCGGGTCTCGGTCATCGGACCTTCGGCGTAGGCGGACGAGTACGCGAAGCCGGGGAAGCTCGGCACCACGACGTGGAAGTCGGGCAGCAGATCCGCGAAGTCGAGCTGCAGCGCGAACGTGTGCGGCCAGCCGTGCATCACCAGGAGCGCGGGCGCGTCGTCGCGGGCGGCGCGCAGATGCGCGAAATGGATCGTCGTGTCGCCGATGTCGGCGAGGAACTGCGCGTGCCCGTTCAGCCACGTCTCTCTCGCGCGCCAGTCCCAGTCGCGCCACGCCTCGACGAGGGCGGTCAGATAGTCGGCGTCCATGCCCGACGGCGGTCGCCGCGGCGATTCCGGAAGAGGCCGGAACCGGTCGAGGCGCTCCTGCAGATCGGCGAGTGCGGCATCGGGCACGTGGATCGAGAAGGGGCGGACGGTGGGCATGACCCGAAGCTACTCGGCCCCTCCGACACCGCCGGCCCGGATCGCGCTCATCAGCTCGCGGACGCGGACGAAGGTCGGCACCTCGGCGTTCGCCAGGCCGGTGACCGTTGTCGCCGTCGGAGCGTGGTGCCGGCTCACCGCCACCACGCCATGGTCGCCGCCGACGATGGCGAGATCCTCGCCATCGAGCCACACCCCGCGGCCGTAGCCGAGCCCGTCGCCCGCGTCCGCGGTGACCCGTTCGGTGAGCAGCGCCACGAGCGAGCGGTCGACGATGCGCCCCGCCAGGAGCGCCAGCCAGAACAGGTGAAGATCGCCCGCAGTGGAGTGCGCTCCCCCGTCACCGGATCCGACGACCGGCAGTTCGAACACGTTGGTGCGGCCGTCGTCCTTGTAGCCGGTCGCCGTGCCCGGTGGGAGCAGATCGGAGCGGGGGAAGCCCGTCGAGGTCATGCCGGCGGGCTCGAACACACGAGCCCGCACGAGGTCGGCGAACGGGACGCCCGAGGCGCGCTCGGCGATGATCGCGAGCACGACGTAGCCGCCGTTGCAGTAGGAGAACCGCTCGCCCGCGCGGAACTTCGTCGGGAAGCCCTCGAGCATCGGCAGATAGGCGGGCGTGGAGTCGAGGCTCTGCACCGGCACGCTGAGAGGCGCCAGGGCATCCACCTCCTCGTCGAGATAATCCCCGATGCCGGACGTGTGGCTCAGGAGATGGTCGACGGTGACGTCGTCGGCGATGAGCGGCAGGTCGTCCTGAAGGATCTCGCGCGCGGGAGTGTCTTGCCGCAGCAGGCCGTCGCCGATGAGCGAGAGCGTGGTGAGCGCGGTGAAGGTCTTCGTTCCGCTCGCGAGCCCGAACCGCGTCGCAGGGGTGTTCGGCGCACCGGCGGTACGGTCGGCAAGCCCGACAGCCCACTCGCCCAGCACATCGTCACCACGGCGCGCGCTGATGACGCCGCAGAAGCCCTCGAGGTCCGGTGCGACATCGCCCATGCGTGGGACTCCCGCGGTCGTGGGATCCGGTCAGGCGCTCTTGCGCTTCTCCCGAAGCACGAGGGTCGGCGGAGCGCCCTCGTCGACGGCGGCGCGGGTCACGATGACCTTGTCGACGTCGTCGGTCGACGGGATCTCGAACATGATCGGGCCGAGGACGTCCTCGAGGATCGCGCGAAGGCCGCGCGCGCCGGTCTTGCGCGCCACCGCGAGGTCGGCGATCGCCTCGAGCGCCTCGCGATCGAACTCGAGGGTGACACCGTCGAGTTCGAACATGCGGTGGTACTGCTTCACGAGCGCGTTCTTCGGCTCGGTGAGGATCTCCATGAGCGCCTCGCGGTCGAGAGGCGAGACCGAGGCGACGACGGGGAGCCGACCGATGAACTCGGGGATCAGGCCGAACTTGTGCAGGTCCTCCGGCTGCACATCGCCGAAGAGGTTGAGGTCTTCGTCCTTGCGGTGCAGCGAGGCGCCGAAGCCGACGCCGTGCTTCCCGACACGAGAGGAGATGATGTCTTCCAGTCCGGCGAACGCGCCGGCCACGATGAACAGGACATTCGTCGTGTCGATCTGGATGAACTCCTGGTGCGGATGCTTGCGACCGCCCTGTGGCGGGACCGAGGCCACGGTGCCCTCGAGGATCTTGAGCAGCGCCTGCTGCACGCCCTCACCCGAGACGTCACGGGTGATCGACGGGTTCTCGGCCTTGCGGGCGATCTTGTCGACCTCGTCGATGTAGATGATGCCGGTCTCGGCGCGCTTCGTGTCGAAGTCGGCGGCCTGCAGCAGCTTGAGGAGGATGTTCTCGACGTCTTCGCCGACGTAGCCCGCCTCGGTCAGCGCAGTGGCGTCGGCGACCGCGAACGGCACATTGAGGCGCTTCGCGAGCGTCTGCGCGAGATAGGTCTTGCCGCAGCCCGTGGGGCCGAGGAGCAGGATGTTGCTCTTGGCGATCTCGATCTCGTCGGCGCGCTGCTCGGCCGACTGGATCGTGCCGTGCGCGCGCACACGCTTGTAGTGGTTGTAGACGGCGACCGAGAGTGCGCGCTTGGCGTCGGTCTGCCCGACGACGTACTCCTCGAGGAACGCGAAGATCTCGCGGGGCTTCGGCAGGTCGAAGTCGGCGACGACGCCGGACGACGACTCGGCCATGCGCTCTTCGATGATCTCGTTGCACAACTCGACGCACTCGTCGCAGATGTAGACGCCGGGTCCGGCGATCAACTGCTGGACCTGCTTCTGGCTCTTACCGCAGAAGGAGCACTTGAACAGGTCGGCGCTCTCACCGATGCGTGCCATGCGCTCCTCCTCGTACGTCGGGGGCCGAGCCCCCCAGCTGTTCTCCGAGCCTAATAGCTGAGGCCGACATGCGGCGGCATTGCGACGCACGTTGTGGACGACCCGGGGTTCGCGGAGAGAGAACCATCTCGGCACACGCAAGCGCCCCGCCGCCCGGTCATCCGGGCGGCGGGGCGCTGAGCTCTGCGCTGATAGCGGCGGAGAGACTACTTCGTCAGGGCCTGCTGGCCGCGCTTGCGCGTGGTCAGCACCTGGTCGACGAGGCCATAGGTCACGGCCTCCTCCGCCGAGAGGATCTTGTCGCGATCGATGTCCTTGTTGACCTCTGCCTGCGTCTTGTTCGAGTGCTTCGCGAGCGTCTCCTCGAGCCAGGTGCGCATGCGCAGGATCTCGGCCGCCTGGATCTCGATGTCCGACGCCTGACCGTGGCCGGCCTCGCCGACGGCGGGCTGGTGGATCAGGATGCGGGCATTCGGCAGCGCCAGGCGCTTGCCGGGTGCGCCGGCCGCGAGGAGCACGGCCGCAGCGGACGCCGCCTGGCCCAGCACGACCGTCTGGATCTGCGGCGACACGTACTGCATGGTGTCGTAGATCGCGGTCATCGCCGTGAACGAGCCACCGGGCGAGTTGATGTACATGATGATGTCGCGGTCGGGGTCCTGCGACTCGAGCACGAGCAGCTGGGCCATGACGTCGTCGGCCGAGGCATCGTCGACCTGGACGCCCAGGAAGATGACGCGGTCCTCGAACAGCTTGTTGTACGGGTCCTGGCGCTTGTAGCCGTAGGCGGTGCGCTCCTCGAACTGCGGCAGGATGTAGCGGCTGCCGGGCATCTGGAGCGCCTGGGGCGCCGCCGCTCCGAAGGTGGGGGTCTGCATTCCGGGTTCTCTCTCTTTCGCCTTCGGTCTCAGCTGTCGGAGGCGGTGCCGCCGCCGCCGATGACGTCGGTCGCGGATTCGCGGATGTGGTCGACGAAGCCGTACTCCAGTGCTTCCTCGGCGCCGAACCAGCGGTCGCGGTCACCGTCGGCGTTGATCTGCTCGACCGACTTGCCCGTCTGCTTGGCGGTGATCTCGGCGAGGCGCTTCTTCATGTCGAGGATGAGCTGCGCCTGCGTCTGGATGTCGCTCGCGGTGCCGCCGAAGCCGCCGTGCGGCTGGTGCAGCAGGACGCGGGCGTTCGGCGTGATGTAGCGCTTGCCCTTCGTTCCCGCCGTGAGCAGGAGCTGGCCCATCGAGGCGGCCATGCCGATGCCGACCGTGACGATGTCGTTGGGCACGAACTGCATCGTGTCGTAGATCGCCATGCCGGCCGTGATCGAGCCACCGGGCGAGTTGATGTAGAGGTAGATGTCCTTCTCGGAGTCCTCGGCGGCGAGAAGCAGGATCTTCGCGCAGATCTCGTTGGCGTTGTCGTCACGCACCTCCGACCCCAGCCAGATGATGCGGTCCTTCAACAGCCGGTCGAAGACGCTGGTCGCGACAAGTGGTTCGGCCATGTGTACTCCTGTTTCCTTGGGTCGCCATCGAATCTACCGGCGCCTCGCGAACGACCCGCCCGTGTTCGCCCTGGGCAGAGCGCGCACGAGACAGAAGAGGACGGATGCCGCGGCATCCGTCCTCTTCCGTCAATCGGTCAGCCGATCGGAACGCGTATCACTCGGCGTCGGCGGCCTTCTTGGCCGGAGCCTTCTTGGCGGCCGGCTTCTTCGCGGGAGCCTTCTCAGCGGTCTCGGCGTCCTCCGCGGCCGTCTTCTTGGCGGCGGGCTTGCGCGCGGGAGCCTTCTTGGCGGGCTTCTCGGCGACCTCGGCCTCTTCGGCCTCGATCACGGCGTCGGCGTCGGCCGCGGCATCCGCGATCTCCTCCGCTTCCTCGACGACCTCTTCCTCGTCCTCGGTGGCGACGAAGCCGCTGAGGTCGACGGGCTGGCCGTTCGTGTCGACGACGTTGACCTTGCCGAGCGCGACGGCGAGAGCCTTGTTGCGGGCGACCTCGCCGATCATGGCGGGGAGCTGGTTGCCCTCCTGCAGAGCGTTCACGAAGTCCTGCGGTGCCATGCCGTACTGGGCGGCCGACTGCACGAGGTACTGCGTGAGCTCGTCCTGCGAGACCTGCACGTTGACCGTCTCGGCGATCTTGTCGAGCAGCATCTGCGTCTTGAACTGCTTCTCGCTCGCCTCGGCGACCTCGGCGCGGTGGACGTCGTCCTCGAGACGGCCCTCGCCCTCGAGGTGGTTGTGCACCTCGTCCTCGATGAGCTGCGGTGGAACGGGGATCTCGACCTGCTCGAGCAGCGTCTCGATCAGCTTGTCGCGCGCGGCGGAGCCCTGCGTGAAGGCGCCCTGCTGGCCGACGCGCTCCTTGAGGCTGTCGCGCAGCTCGGCGATCGTGTCGAACTCGCTCGCGATCTGGGCGAAGTCGTCGTCGGCCTCGGGCAGCTCGCGCTCCTTGACGGCCTTGACGGTCACCGAGACCTCGGCCTCGTCGCCGGCGTGGTCGCCGCCGACGAGCTTCGAGCGGAAGGTGGTGTCCTCACCGGCGGTGAGCGAGTCGATGGCCTCGTCGATGCCCTCGAGGAGCTCGCCCGAGCCGACCTCGTAGGAGACGCCCTCGGCGCGGTCGATCTCGTTGCCGTCGATCGTGGCGACGAGGTCCAGCTCGACGAAGTCGCCGGTGGCGGCGGGACGGTCGACGGTCACGAGCGTGCCGAAGCGGCCGCGCAGGCGGTCGAGCTCCTCGTCGATCGCGGCCTCGTCGACCTCGACGGCCTCGACCTCGACGGTCGTGCCCTCGAAGGACGGCAGGTCGAACTCGGGACGCACGTCGACCTCGACGGTGACCTCGAGGTCGCCCGAGAAGTCCTTCTCGTTCGGCCAGGTGGTGACGTCGGCCGACGGACGGCCGAGCACGCGCAGCTCGTGGGCTGCGGCGGCCTCGCGGTAGAAGGTGTCGAGACCCTCGCTGACGGCGTGCTCGAGAACCGCGACACGACCGATGCGCTGGTCGATGATGGGCGCGGGCACCTTGCCCTTGCGGAAGCCGGGGATCTGCACGTCCTGCGCGATGTGCTCGTAAGCGTGCTTGATCGACGGCTTGAGCTCGTCGGGGCTGACCGTGATGTGCAGCTTGACCCGGGTCGGGCTGAGCTTCTCGACGGTGCTGTTCACCATGCCTGTACTTCTCCTCTTTCCGGCCGCACGCGGCAGCGTGCGGTTGAAGGTCTGGGTTCGAAAATTCCGAGGGCCGTGATGTCGGGGCGACAGGATTTGAACCTGCGGCCTCCCGCTCCCAAAGCGGGCGCTCTACCAAGCTGAGCTACGCCCCGGGCGGGTTCGCACGCGTGCGTGCGCCTTTCGGCCCCGAGAAGTCTAGCCGACGCGCCCACGACGTTCCTGCGCGCCTACATCTGCTCGACCCAACCCGCGCGCCAGTCGGGCGCCGGGAACGGCTTCGTTCAATACGCGGTCTCTTTCGAGATGAGTCCGTCGTGCAGCTCGAAGACGAACACCGTCTGGTACGGATCGCCGTCGCCGTAGTCCAGATCAGCCTCCAGCACCCACAGGTCCCCGGCGCCGGTGAAGCGGCGCGGCGAGATCGCAGGAAGCTGCGGAAACGCGCCGTAGATGGCACGCCGGTTGCCCGCGCCCACGATGCGCTCCCCCGACTGCGGCCACTCGATGACGGCATCGTCGTGGAACACATCGTCCATGCCCGCGACGTCGCCCGCGTTGAGTGTGGCGACGAGCGCCTCGACGACCTGCTTGCCCGTGCGTTCCATGACCGGCCCTTCGCTCGGCCGCGCGTCTGGAGGGCGGGTCGGAACGGGAAGACCTTCGCGATGTAATACGATTGACCGGTGCCCGTCCGCGGGCGCACGGGGATGTAGCTCAATGGTAGAGCCTCAGTCTTCCAAACTGATGGTGCGGGTTCGATTCCCGTCATCCCCTCCGAATGCCCCTTCGAGGCCGGCCGAGAGCCGCCGCGGAGGGGCGATTTCATTCACATCGCGCGATCTGCTCCCGCGTGCCCTACTGTTCCCGGGTCGCCCTCTCGCGGCAGACTGGGCGTGGAACTGTTCCATGCCCTCCAGGAGCCGCGATGAGCAGCCGTAAGCCGATCCCCGAGCCGGGCGAGCGCAAGCTCCCGCGGCGTGCCGCGTCGGAACTCGCCGAGAAGTGGACCCGCATCGACGGCGTCGACGTCTTCTACCGCGAGTCGCCGAACCCGACCAAGGACGAGCGCGTCATGGCGCACGTGCACGGATTCGGGCTGTCGGGCCGCTATCTGCTGCCGACGGCCGAGCGGCTCGCCGACGAGTTCCACACCTACGTCCCCGACCTTCCCGGATTCGGGCGCAGCGGCAAGCGCAAGGACATGCTCGACATCCCCGATCTCGCGCGTGCCGCGGTCGACTTCTTCGACGATCGCGGGGTCGAGAAGGCGACGCTCGTCGGCAACTCGATGGGCTGCCCGGTCATCATCGAGTTCGCGCACCGCTATCCCGAGCGCATCGACCGTGCGGTGCTGGTGTCCCCCGCGGGCGGACTGTTCAACCAGCCGCTGCGGCGGGCGATCAAGCAGCTCTCGCAGGATGCTCCGCGCGAGCCGGTGAAGATGGCGCGGGTCGCCGTGCCCGACTACGTCCGCTTCGGCGTGCCGAGCACGATGAAGATGTTCCGCTCGCTCACGCAGTACCCCTCATTGCAGCGGCTGCTCGAGATGCGCATCCCCACGCTGGTCGTGCTGGGCGAGCGCGACCCGCTCCTCCCCCACGCTCACCGCGTCGACGAGATCGCGAGCCAGACCGACAGCCACGTGCTGGTCGTGATGCTCGAGGGCGCCGCCCACGCGATCAACTTCAGCCACCCGGGGCAGCTGGCCCACGTCATCCGTCATTTCATGGACGACCTGCCGATCGAGAACGACCCGGCGTGGCCCGGTCACGTGCGCCTGTACGAGGTGCACCGCGGCAAGCATCACCCGCCCGCACAGCCCCGCGACTGACGCGTCGCCGCCTCAGTCGAGGGGCGTCGCGTCGCGGTGCTCGTCGATGTGCGCGAGGTAGTGCTCGGCGTTGCGAAGCAGACCGGCGCGCTCCTCCGTGGTGAGCTCGCGGCGCACCTTCGCGGGCACACCGGCGACAAGGGATCCGTCCGGGATCTCGGACCCCTCGAGCACGACCGCCCCACCGGCCACGAGGCATCCCGATCCGATCTTCGCGCCGTTGAGCACCACCGCGCCCATGCCGATGAGCGAGCCGTCGCCGATCGTGCAGCCGTGGACGACGGCGTTGTGGCCGACCGACACGTTCTCGCCGATCACGACGGGCCTGCCGGCGTCCACGTGGACCGAGACGTTGTCCTGGAGATTGCTGTTCGCCCCCACCGTGATGGTGTCGCCGTCGGCGCGGAGCACCGCGTTGTACCAGACGCTCGCACCAGGGCCGAGCGTCACGCCCCCGACGACGCGGGCGCCGGCGGCGATGAACGACGTGGGGTCGAGCGAGGGCGTCCTGCCCGCTGCGACGAGGACTGATGCTCCGGGTGCGACCGTCATGGTCCGACCCTCCTCGCCAGTGCCTTCTCGATGGCGTCGGTGTACCAGGGCGCCAGCGTGTCGGCGAACGTGACCGTCAGGTGGTCCTGGTCGCGGTAGATGTTCGCCCCGCCGACGACGGGCGCGCACGTGTCGGAGCCGCAGAACACGTCGGTGAAGTCGAGCAGCGTGACGGAGTCGAGACCGGATGCTGCGCCCCGGAGCGGATCGTCGTCCACCAGCACGTCCGATCGCGCGCCGTCGCACTCGGACATGTCGTGCGTGCGCAGGCACTTGTTGGGGTCGGTCTCCCACACGGGGTTGTCGACGACCGTGATGACGGGGATGCCGCGCTCGGTGACGGTGCTCCACGCGTCGCGGTAGCCGGCGACGGCCGCGTCGTAGGAGGAGTCGTAGCCGGCCGCCGAGTACGGAGTGGTCGCGATCGCCGCGGTGAACACGGCGTCGAGGTCGGCGTCGTCGATCGCGTTCTGCACGCGGTCGCGCCACTCGGTGCAGGCTGCGCCGAACGCGCCCGGCGTAGCCAGCGGTGTGGCGTTCCAGGGGCACGCGCCCTTGAACCACGTGACGAGCTGCCAGCCGTTCTCGTTCGCCATGCGCTGGAACGTCGACAGCAGCTGGTACGCGTGGCTGTCGCCGATGAGCGCGACGCGCGGGGCGTCGGGGTCATCCGAGCCGAAGGTGCACGAGACGGGTCGCGAATCGGTGAGCTGCACGAAGCAGTCCGGATTCTCAGGTCGGTCGATCCCCGCGAAACCGGGAGCGGGGAGGATCGTGTCGCCGAAGTCCGCGCCCGCGCAGGAGGAATCCAGGACGGATGCCGCGCCGAAGCACTCGGGCGGATTCTGCTGCAGCTCCGCGATGTCGCGGGTGCCCTGGCTGTACAGGGGCGCGTTGACGAACCATGCGGACGCGGCCACCAGGCCGACCACGATCATGGTGCCGAGCGACGACCACAGGGTCACGCGAGCGGGGCGCGAGGTGAGCACCTTCCAGCCGCGGGCAGGATCCTCGACGAATCGCTTCGTGAGCCAGGCGAGCACGAAGCACAGCACCAGCAGCGCGACGCGATGGTAGATGGTGAGGCCCCAGAACGGCACGGAGGGCGCGATGACGATCAGCGGCCAGTGCCACAGGTAGAGCGAATACGAGATGTCGCCGACGAACTGCGCCGGGCGGATCGCGAGGATGCGGGTCGGGTACCACCAGCGCTCGGTGTTCGAGGCCGCGATGACGGCGGCAGCGCCCAGGGTCGGCAGCGCCGCCATGTAGCCGGGGAACGGCGTCTGCCCGTCGAACGTGAAGGCGACGTAGAGGAGGAGCAGGATGCCGCCCCAGCCGAGCACGAAGCTGCCGATCGCGTTGCGGACCCTCAGCATCGGGACGAGCGCGATCAGGGCGCCCACGCCGAACTGCCACATGCGGCCGAACGTGACGAAGTACGCGGGCGCGGGGTTCGTGATCGTGAAGACGACGCAGAACACGAACGACACGGCGGTCACGATGCCGAGCGTCGTGATGATGGCGCGGCGCCGGGCGCCGCGGAAGAACTTCACGCCGATCCACGCGGCCAGCAGCATGATCAGCGGCCACATCACGTAGAACTGCTCTTCGAGCGACAGCGACCAGTAGTGCTGCACCGTGGTGGGCGAACCCGAGTGGTTGAGATAGTCGGCCGAGTTGAGCGCCAGGTACCAGTTCTCGACGTAGAACGTCGACGCGAGGATCTCGCGTACTTCGTTCGGCAGCGCCGACGTGGGCATGAGATACGGCGACATCACGACGACGGCGCAGAACAGCAGGACGAGAAGGGAAGCCGGGAGCAGACGCCGTGCGCGTCGCGCCCAGAACTGGCCCAGCTTCACCGAGCCGGTGGCGGTCAGCTCGCGCATCAGATGCGCGGTGATGAGGAAGCCCGAGATCACGAAGAAGATGTCGACGCCGATGTAGCCGCCCGTGAGCCGGCCGGGCCAGAAGTGGTACAGCACGACGCACAGCACGGCGATCGCACGCAGGCCCTGCACGTGCGGGATGAAGCGGGAGGGCTCGGCGTGTTCGGGCGAGCGGTCGCGGGGCTCACGGGTCACGGTCTTGGCGGGAACGCTCAGATGCTGCGGTCCGAGGTCGTGATCGGCGGAAGGCACGAATCGACGTTAGCCGCTGTCGCGCCGTCGGCCCGCACCGACGGCGCGGATTCCCCGGTTTAGCCCAGCCTTCTCTTGCTTGCGGAATGACTCCTCGTGAGTAGCGTTGCAGTCACCAGAGGCCGAAAGATGGAGACGAGCGACATGACGAACACCCAGACCACCCCCGCAACCGCAGCGAACCCCGACGTCGCCGCCGCGACGGCGCAGTTCCTCACCCCCGTCGTCCTGGGCCTGCAGGCCCTGGCCGTGAACGGAAAGCAGGCGCACTGGAACGTGCGCGGCGCGAACTTCATCGCGATCCACGAACTGCTCGACTCCGTGGTCGCCCACGCTCAGGCCGGAGCCGACCAGGCCGCCGAGCGCATCGTGGCCCTCGGGCTCCCGATCGACGCCCGCGTCGGCACGGTCGCCCAGAAGACCTCGTCCGCGGTCCCCGCCGGCTTCACGCAGTGGGATGCGCTCATCCGCAACGTGATCTCCGACATGGACACGGTCATCGCCGACACGCAGGCCGCGATCGACGGACTCGACGAGTTCGACCTCACGAGCCAGGACATCGCGATCGGCATCAAGGAGTCGCTCGAGAAGGACCGCTGGTTCCTCTTCGCGCACCTCGCCGAGTGACCGCCATCTGATGACGAGGGCCCCCGGGACTCCCGGGGGCCCTCGTCGTGTCAGGGATGCTGCAGGAAGGCGAGCACCGCAAGGACCCGGCGATGCTCGGTGCCCGACTCCTCGAGCCCGAGCTTCGCGAAGATCGCGCTGATGTTCTTCTCCACCGCTCCCACGCCGATGAACAGCCGCTCCGCAATGCTCGCGTTGCTGCGCCCCTCCGCCATGAGCGTCAGCACATCGCGCTCGCGCGGCGTCAGCGTGGAGAGCGGATCCGGCCGCGCCGAGAGCAGCCCCTGCACGACGAGTGGATCGAGCACGGTCCCCCGCTCGCGGACGCGGCGGACCGCGTCGGTGAACTCGTCGAGCGAGGTGACGCGGTCCTTCAGGAGGTAGCCGACGCCGCCCTCGCCGCCGGCGAGGAGCTCCTTCGCGTAGACGCCCTCGACATACTGACTGAGCACGAGGATGCCGACCGCCGGCAGTTCGGCCCGCACCGCCAGCGCCGCGCGGATGCCTTCGTCCCGGAACCCTGGAGGCAGGCGGACGTCGAGGATCGCGACGTCCGCACGCGCTTCGCGCACGCGGGCCACGACGTCATCGGCGTCGCCCCAGGCGCCGGCGGTGACGTAGCCCGCCTCGTCGAAGAGCCGGATGAGGCCCTCGCGCAGGAGGACCGAATCCTCGAACAGGACGACGCGGAGCGGGGCGGAGCCGGGCGACGAGACCATTCCCTCAGGATAGGGATCGATCATGGCAGGGCCGTGAGCGGGATGTGCGCGCCGACCGAGGTCGGTCCGCCGACTGGGCTGGTCACGACCAGTACGCCGCGGAGCCCTGCGACGCGCTCGCGCAGGCCCTCGAGCCCATGACCCGCCGTGATGGCGGCGCCGCCGCGGCCGTTGTCCACCACCCACACATCGAGGTGCGTGGGTGCCCCGGTAGGCGTCCGTCGCAGCGACGCGCGCAGTGTGACCCCGGTGGCGCCGGAGTGCTTGACCGCGTTCGTCATCAGCTCCGCGACGATGAAGTAGACGGTGCGGGCCACCTCCTGGCTGACCGCGCGGTCGACCGCGGGGTCGATCTCGACCTGCACCCAGAGCGGCGAGGCTGTCGCGACGGCGTCCAGCGCGGCGGCGAGTCCGCGGTCCTGCAGGAGCGGCGGGGCGACCCCGCTCGACAGCGCGCGCAGCTCGTCCAGCGCCGCCTTCGCGTGACCCCGTGCGTCGCGCGCGAGGTCGGCGGCGGCATCCGTGTCTCCCGACTCGGCGCGGCGCTCCAGCGCGGCGAGGTCCATCTGCAGCCGTACCAGGCGCTGCTGCGGACCGTCGTGGATGTCGCGCTCGAGGCGACGAAGGGCGACGTCCTCGGCGTGCACCGCGGCACCGCGAGCCGCCGCCTCGGCACGGACCTCGGCAGCGAGCTCGTCCGACCCCCAGCGGCCGAGCATGCCCTTCGCGACCGCGTGGTGGCCGCGCGCGAGGCCGCCGAGCACCCACGGCATCGTGAAGGTGAAGACGATGCCGGCGACGAGGTAGAGCGCGACTTCGACGGCCCAGCTCGACCAGCCGCCGAAGAGCCACGGCATGAAGTCGGCGACGTAGTGCCCCCACTCCCCTTCGGTGCCGGCTCCGCTGCTCCAGTTCCGGGGCAGGAACAGCCCCCAGAACCAGTACGTGAGGCCGCCGAGGCCGACGCTCAGCCACACCACGGTGAGGGTGAAGGAGATGGTGCTGATGATCGGGTTCACGATCATGCCGTGCACCAGGTACAGCCAGTAGTGCGTGTTGCGGATCGGGCGGGTCAGCGTCACCCAGAAGCCCGTCGCCCCGGGCGCGTCACGATTCCACTCCGGCTCGGCGATCTCGGGCTGTCCGGTCAGCAGCAGGAGGAATCTGTCCGCGACGCCGAACCCTCGCGCGATCAGCAGCGTCAGCACGATGAGCGGCAGCCCGATCACCAGGATCAGCAGGCCGACGCCGGTCCAGAACAGCGAGGCGAGCAGGCTCACCGAGACCATGGCGAGCACGAAGACCGCGAGAAGGTACAGCGCACTGCCGGGCGTGCGGACCCACGCCTGTCCATACGATGCCCAGAACCCCGTGGCGGGGTGGGACGCGACCGGCTGGAGCGGGGCCGGTTCAGTGGTGGCGGCGGTCATCGGTGTCTCCCTCGGAACTCATGCTCCCAGCTTCGCGACGGTCGCGGTGCCGCGGCATCCGATGCCCTCCCGAACAGGTACGGGGGCTGACCCCCGTACCTGCGACGGTCACGCCACGTGCGTGAGTCGTCCCGCCAGCAGCGTCGCGGCGACCCGCATCCCGCGCAGCCGCGGCTCGTCGGCGGCGAGAGGGTCGTGCTCGCAGATCGCGAGGTCGGCGACGTCGCCGGGATCGATGCGCGCAGGCTCTGCGGACCCGCCGCGCGTCGACGCGGCCAGTGCCGTCGCCGCGTCGACACGCTGCGACGGCTGCCACGGATCGCGGCCCGCGCGCGTGCGGAACACGGCGGACGCCATCGCCGCCCAGGGATCGAGCGGCGCGACGGGCGCATCCGAGCCGAAGAGCAGGTTCGCCCCGGAATCGGCGAGGGCCCGCAGCGGGTACGGCTGCGCCGTCTGGCCCGCCCAGACGGTGTCGGTCAGGTCGCGGTCGTCGAGCGCGTGCTCGGGCTGCACGCTCGCGCCCACCCCCAGTCGCGCGAACCGCGGGATGTCGGCGTGCGCGACGAGCTGCGCATGCTCGATCGTGCCCCACGCCCCGGTCGCGGCGAAGGCGTCGAGCGCGTGCGAGTTCGCCACGTCGCCGATCGCGTGGATCGCCGACGCGATGCCTGCCGCGGTCGCGCGGGTCATGAGGTCGACGAGCGTCGCGACGTCCACGGTGAGCAGGCCGTGGTTGTGCGGGTCATCGGGATACGCGTGTGAGCACGCCGCTGTACGGGTTCCCAGCGATCCGTCGGTGATGACCTTGAGCGGGCCGACGCGGACGAGATCGGATGCTGCGCCCCGGGCGACGTCTCCGGTCTGGAGCCCGTCGGCGATCGCGCGGTCGAGGAACTGGGGGTAGATCCCGAACGAGATCCGCAGCGCGTCGAACCCCGCGGCGAGGCGCCGGGCCCACGCGTCCTCGTTCCACGACATGTCGAGGTCGACGAGTCCCACGACGCCGCGGGCGGCGGCATCCTGCGCCATGCGCGCGACGAGCGGGTCGGACACCGACGCGTCGACGGCGTTCAGCCGGCGTGAGATCTCGAACGCGGGCTCCTCGCGGAGGATGCCGTGGTCGTCGGGCTCGAAGCCCTCGCGGCGGAGCGCCGCCGAGTTGAGCCACACGCTGTGCACGTCGGCGTTGATCAGGTAGGTCGGGACCTCGCCCGTTGCCGCATCGAGCGCGGCGAGATCGGGAGTGTCGGCCCAGAACGCGTCGCGGAAGCCGCTGCCGACGCGGCGCCCGTCGGTGAGCGGATCGGCCTCGCCCATGAGCCTCGCCGCCTCCGCGGCGGACGTCGCCGCTCCGAGTGGCACGCGCTGGGCCGAGAGCGCCCACTGCACGGTGTGGACGTGGTGATCCCAGAGCCCCGGAACCACCCAGCCGCCGTCGGCGTCGAGCACGTTCCCGCTGCGAGGGAGTGCCCCGGCGGGCGCGATGTCGACGACAAGACCCTCGGCCAGGTGCACGTCGACCGGGTCGGCGCCGAAAGGATCGGTGCGGTCGGAGCCGGTGAGACGCGCGTTCGCGATGACGTCGACCGCCTCGCCGCGCGCCGCCGTCACCGAGCGGCCTTCCGCGTCTCGAGGTCGCGCCGCATCTCCGCGGGGAGCCGCGGGTCGGCGTACGGGCTCGCACCGGCCTCGAGCTCCATGATGACCGTCTCGACGGTCTCGTCGGGCTTGTTCTGGCTCAGCTTGCGCTTGCCGACGACCTTCGTCGGCGTGAGCCGGAAGCCCGCGGTGCCCCTCTCGAGCCGGCGCACGTACTCTGGATCGTTCGGCGGCTCCCACATCAGGCGCGGCTGCGGCAGGCCGCTCTCGAACCGCGCGACGAGGCGCTCGAGCACCCGGAGGTTCTCCTCCGGCGTGAGCAGCTCCGGGATGCCGCTGAGGTGCACCGAGACGAAGTTCCAGGTCGGGACGCTCTGCACGTCGCCGTACCAGCCGGGCGAGACGTACCCGTGCGGTCCCTGCACGACCACGAGCAGCTCACGCTCGCCGAGCCCGTGGATGAGGTCGTCGGGCTTGCCGACGTGGCCGACGATCGTCAGGTCGTCGCGGTCGGCGTCGAGGAGCACGGCGTAGTGCGAGGCGACGAGCCCGTCCTCGGTCGACGAGACGATCGTGACCCACGGGTTGTGCTCGATGAGCCGGCGGATCTCGCCGACATCCGACATCGCGAAGCTCGGGTTCTGACGCATGCGCCCAGCCTATTCGCGCACGCTGCCCCCGCGGATCGGCGTCACGCCTGGCAGCGCGGGCACCAGTAGAGCTTGCGCCCCGCGGCCTCCTCCACCACGATCGCGGTGCCGCACACGCGACACGGCAGGCCGGCGCGGTGGTACACCCAGTGGCGGTCGTCGCGACTGGCCATCGCGGCGCGGTAGGCCTCGGGGTCGAGGTCGTCCATCGTCATCATCTGGCCGGTCTCGACGCCGATCGCGAGCAGCCGCACCCAGTCCCGCCAGAGGTCGCGGACGACATCCTCCGGCACGTCGCGCCCCGGCGTGTGCGGGTTCTGCCGTGCCCGGAACAGCAGCTCGGCGCGGTACACGTTGCCGATCCCGCTGACGACGTTCTGGTCCATGAGCAGCAGGCCGATGGATGTCGGCTTGCGGCGCACAACGGACGTGAAGCGCTCCTCGCCTTCCGCGACGTCGTCGACGAGCGGGTCGGGCCCCAGTTTGGCGATCGTCGCGGCGACCTCGTCGGGCGTCTGCAGCTCGCACGCGGTCGGGCCGCGCAGGTCGGCGCAGGTCACGTCCGTGAGCAGACGCAGGCGGACCTGCCCGACGACCGGCGGCGGCCATTCGTCGCCCTCGTCGGCGAGCCCGGTGGTCTGCTCCGACATGCGCACGTGCACGCGGGTGCGCCGCGGGGCGCCGATCGAGGTCAGCGAGTTCTCGCCGGCGCAGTCGAGGATCGGGTCGTCGAGAGCGGTGCCGCGCTGGTTCGTCTGTCCCATGCGGCCATTGGCCGAGGCGATCGTCGGATCGACCAGGATCTCACCCGCGAAGTCCCACGCCCCGTACATGCCCAGGTGCACGCGCAGCCAGAGGTCGTCGTCGAACTCGAGGAACATCTGCTTGCCGACGGCCCGCACCGAGGTCGCGGTGCGGCCGCTCAGGATCTCCGCGCCCTCGACGAAGCGGCCCTGGGGGCTCGACGCCGCCACGCGGCGGCCGACGAAGTTGCGGTCGAACTGGCGGGCGATGCGATGGACGGAATGCCCCTCGGGCACGGCTCAGCCGGCTTCGGGGTCGAACGAGCTGTCGTCGGCGGCGAGGACGTCGGGCTGCCCGGTCACCGCCCGCGGGTCGGGCTCGAGGGTGCCGTCCTCCTCGTACGCGGCGAGCTGCGCGATGCGGCGGGCGTGGCGCTCCTCGCCCGAGAACGGGGTCGCGATGAAGCGGTCGATGAAGGTCGCGGCCTCTTCGAACGTGTGCTGCCGGGCGCCGATCGCGATGACGTTGGCGTCGTTGTGCTCGCGGGCGAGCTCAGCGGTGGCGATGCTCCACGCGAGGGCGGCGCGGACGCCGACGACCTTGTTCGCGGCGATCTGCTCGCCGTTGCCGGAGCCGCCGAAGACGACCCCGAGCGCCTCGATGCCGGCCGCCTGATCGCGCACGACCGCCTGCGCGGCGCGGATGCAGAACGCGGGGTAGTCGTCGAGCGGGTCGTACTCGATCGGGCCGTGGTCGACGACCTCGTGACCGGCGGCCGCGAGGTGGTGCTGCAGCTGCGTCGAGAACTCGAGGCCGGCGTGGTCGGTCGCGATGTGGATGCGCATGGGCTCAATCCTAGAGAGGGGCGGGAGGCGGAGGACGAAGGATGCTGCGGCCGCGGCGAGCGGTCCGCTCAGGCGGTTCGCGGGCTCAGGGCGCGACGCCCGCGGCGGCGGGCTTGAAGCCTGCGCGCACGTTCTCGCAGCAGGCGGGACGGCAGACGTCGAACCAGGGTCCGAGGTCGGTCACGTGGGGCCGCTCCCCCGCAGGCGTGCCGTTCAGGCGCTCTTCGACGAGGTCGATCAGCCCCGACACGAACATCGGGTCGACGCCGGGCGTGGGCGTGCGCACCGCGCGGATGCCGGCCTCGGCCGCGGCATCCATCGCCTCGGTGTCGAGGTCCCACAGCACCTCCATGTGATCGCTCATGAACCCGACCGGGACGATCGCCACCGCCTGCACACCCGCCGCGGGCAGTTCGGCGATGACGTCGTTGACGTCGGGCTCGAGCCACGGCTGGCTCGGCGGGCCGGAGCGCGACTGGTAGACGAGATCCCACGCGACGCGATCGGCGCCCGGGACCTCGGCGGCCACGGCCGCCATGACGACCTCGGCCACCGCGAGATGCTGTGCGGCGTAGGCGCCGCCCTCACCCAGGTCGCGATGCAGCTCGTCGCCCTCGCGCGGGCCGGAGCGCTCGGCATCCGCCGTCGGGATGCTGTGGGTCGAGAACAGCACCCGCACGGCCTCGGGGGCGATGCCGTCGGAGAGGAAGCCTGCCACGGCGTCGCGCACACCGTCGACGAACGGCTGCACGAACCCGGGGTGGTCGAAGAACTGCCGCACCTTGTCGATGGTGACGCGCCCGGCGAGGTCCGTCTCCGTCAGCACGCGCGCGAAGTCCTCGCGGTACTGCCGGCAGCTCGAGAACGACGAGTAGGCGCTGGTCGCGAGCGCCAGGAGGTTCGTGTGGCCGGCGGCCGCGGCATCCGTCACGGCCTCGCCGAGATAGGGCGCCCAGTTTCGGTTTCCCCAGTAGACGGGGAGGTCGAGACCGCGCCGAGCGAGCTCGCCCTCGAGCGCGGCCTTGAGCGCGCGGTTCTGCGCGTTGATCGGGCTCACCCCGCCGAAGTGGCGGTAGTGGTGCGCGACCTCTTCGAGGCGCTCGTCGGGGATGCCGCGTCCGCGGGTGACGTTGCGGAGGAAGGGGATGACATCGTCCTGACCCTCCGGACCGCCGAAGCCCGCGAGAAGGATGCCGTCGTACGCGACGGGCTCCTCGACGTACGGGGCACCCGGTGCGGCGGCGGGAGAGGCGAACGGGACGACGTGCTGCTCGGGAGAGGTCACCCCTCCATCCTGACACCGCGCCCGCGTGGTTTCAGCCACGGGATCGGGCGTTCGCGGGCCCGCTGGCATAGGCTGGGACGGTTGTCATCGGTGCCAGCAGCGCTGGTGGCGGCCGCCGGATCGAGCGCTCGCGCGACGAGCCGATCGACCACCTCCGTCATCCTCACCCATGGGAGCCACAGCAGTGCCTGGAGAGAACCTCACCCGCATCGAGGCGCAGGAGCGCCGCGCGATCGTCGACACGCAGTCGTACGAGGTCGCGCTCGACCTGACGAAGGGCGCCGAGGTCTTCGGATCCCGCTCCGTCGTCCGCTTCACCGCGACGCCCGGTGCCGCGACGTTCATCGACCTGATCGCGCGCGAGGTGCGCGAGATCACCCTCAACGGCCGCTCGATCGACCCCGCGACGGCGTTCGCCGACTCGCGCATCGCGCTCGACGACCTGGCCGCCGACAACGAGCTCGTCATCGACGCCGACTGCCTGTACACCAACACCGGCGAGGGCCTGCACCGTTTCGTCGACCCGGTCGACGGCGAGGTGTACCTCTACTCGCAGTTCGAGGTGCCCGACTCCCGCCGCGTGTTCGCGGTGTTCGAGCAGCCCGACCTCAAGGCGACGTTCGCGTTCACGGTCACGGCCCCCGAGCCGTGGAAGGTCGTCTCCAACTCCCCCACTCCCGAGCCGAAGAAGCACGGCGACGGCACGGCGACCTGGCGCTTCGAGCCGACGCCGCGCATCTCGTCGTACATCACGGCCCTCATCGCCGGCCCGTACGAGGCGACCTTCTCCGAGCTGACCAGCTCGTCGGGCCGTGTCATCCCGCTCGGCGTCTATGGCCGCAAGAGCCTCTGGCAGTTCCTCGACGCCGACTACATCTTCGACAAGACGCGCCAGGGCTTCTCGTACTTCGAGGAGAAGTTCGACTACGCGTACCCGTTCGCGAAGTACGACCAGCTGTTCGTGCCCGAGTTCAATGCGGGCGCCATGGAGAACGCGGGCGCGGTCACCTTCACCGAGACGTACGTCTTCCGCTCGAAGGTGACGGACGCCGTCAAGGAGCGTCGCGTCGTCACGATCCTGCACGAGCTCGCGCACATGTGGTTCGGCGACCTCGTGACCATGAAGTGGTGGAACGACCTGTGGCTCAACGAGTCGTTCGCGGAGTGGGCGTCGACGATCGCCACCGCCGAGGCCACCGAGTGGACCGAGGCGTGGACCACGTTCAACGCGATGGAGAAGACCTGGGCGTACCGCCAGGACCAGCTCCCCTCGACGCACCCGGTGGTCGCGCAGATCAACGACCTCGAGGACGTGCAGGTCAACTTCGACGGCATCACGTACGCGAAGGGCGGCTCGGTGCTCAAGCAGCTGGCCGCATGGGTGGGCATCGAGGCGTTCTTCGCGGGTGTCGCCGCCTACTTCAAGAAGCACGAGTGGTCGAACACCGAGGTGGGCGACCTGCTCGCCGAGCTCGAGGCCACCAGCGGCCGTGAGCTGTCGACGTGGTCGAAGAAGTGGCTCGAGACGGCGGGCGTCAACACGCTGTCGCCCGAGATCGTCACTGATGTCGACGGCACCATCACGCGCTTCGCGATCGTGCAGACCGCCCCGGCGGACTACCCGACGATCCGCCCGCACCGCCTCGGGGTCGGCTTCTACGAGCTCCGCGGCGAGGCGCTGGTGCGCGTGCACCACGTCGAGCTCGACGTGGACGGCGACCTCACCGAGGTCCCCGAGCTCAAGGGCCACAAGCGCCCGGCGCTGGTGCTCCTGAACGACGAGGACCTCGCCTACGCGAAGATCCGCCTCGATGACCAGTCGCTGGAGACCGCGATCGACCACCTCGGCAAGATCAGCGACCCGCTCGCCCGCTCGCTGGTGTGGGGTGCCGCGTGGGACCAGACGCGCGATGCCGAGGCATCCGCTTCCGACTACGTCGACCTGGTGCTGCGCAACATCGGCGCCGAGACCGAGTCGACCACCGTCCGCACCACCCTCGCGCAGCTGCAGCTCGCCGCGAACTCGTACGTCTCTCCCGAGAAGCGCGACATCACGCGTGCCAAGGTCGCCGACGCGCTGTGGGGGCTCGCCCAGGACGCCGAGGCCGGGAGTGACAGCCAGCTGCAGTTCGTGACCGCGTTCGCGTCCGCCGCGGCCACCCCCGGCCAGTGGGACAAGGTCCGTCAGGTGCGCGACGGCGAGGCGACATTCGACGGTCTCGACATCGACACCGACCTCTCGTGGCAGCTGCTCGTGTCCCTCGCCGCCGGCGGGGTCGTCACCGCGGCCGACATCGACGAGGCACTCGAGGCCGACAACACCGCCAAGGGCGGCGAGTTCGCCGCGCAGGCCAAGGCGGCGCTGCCGTCGGCGGAGGCGAAGGCCGCCGCGTGGTCGTCGCTCGTCGACAGCGACGACCAGCCGAACACCATCGTGCGGTCGGCTGCGCTCGGCTTCACGCACCCGGCCGGCCGCGACCTGCTCGGCGACTTCGTCGCGCGCTACTTCGAGTCGCTGCTGCCGATCTGGGACTCGCGCACCTACCAGATCGCGCAGTACCTCATCGTGGGCCTCTACCCCGCGCCGCTCGCCGACGTCGCCCTCCGCGACGCCACGCGCGCGTGGCTCGAGGCGAACGGCGACGCCGCGCCCGCCCTCCGCCGCCTCGTCGCCGAGAACCTCGCCGGTGTCGAGCGCGCGCTGTCGGTGCAGGACCGCGACGCCCAGTAGGCAACGACGAAGGGGGGCGCGCCCCCCCCGGGGGGGGGGGGCGCCCCGCGGTTCGG